>CALWJT010000036.1 GCA_944381075.1 uncultured Clostridia bacterium | reverse complement strand
GGCATTCCTGATCGACTATATCCGCGCATATCAGGCCACCGGAGCGGGCGGCGTCGTGGTCGCAGAGCCGCTTGCGGGACTTCTTTCTCCCGCGCTCATGCATGAGTTCGCGGCACCTTATATGAAGCAGATCGTGGACGCTGTCCAGAATGAGAAGTTCCTCGTGATTTATCATAACTGCGGCGGCGCGGTCCCGGGACTCGTGGACGATATCGTGTCGTCCGGCGCTGCGGCCTATCATTTCGGAAACGCGGTCGATATGAAGGAAATGCTGGAGAAAATGCCGTCCGACGTGGTCGTAATGGGCAACATCGATCCCGCAGGACAATTCCGCGGCGGCACGCCGGAGTCGATTTATCAGGCGACGACGGAGCTGATGGAGAGATGCTGCGCCGAACATCCGAATTTCGTTATTTCCTCCGGCTGCGATATCCCGCCGATGGCGAAATGGGAGAATATCGATTCCTTCTTCCGCGCGGTGAGCGACTTCTATTCAAGGCATTGACGAAAGAATCGATCCGGCGAATACAGAATATCAAAAAAAGCAAGGCACAGCCTTGCTTTTTTTTGATATTGAAGTCAAATGTGGGCGCACCCCAGGAGAGAAAATCCGACGTTTTTCCGCTGTCCTGCGCGGCGGGCTTGACTTCCCCGGCTTATGCACATTTGCGCGTTCTTCCGTCGCTGCGCGGCGGGCTTTTTCTGTAATGATGGCGGTCTGTCTATCGGGCAGGTCCGGCGTTTCCGACGGGAGCTGCCATACGGCAGGATGCTTTCGCTTCCTTTTTTATTTAAGGAGGGATCTGTCCGGAAGATCGATCCCCGCCGCTTTCGCCTGCGTATGCTGATGGGAGCGCGGGATCCGATAGCATTTCCCGTCCTTTCTGAAATTGGCACCGGTCTGCTTAAAGCGAAAGGGGACGCCTGCCGCTTCGCATTGCCTGCGGATATCCAGCACCCAGCTGTAGTCGCAGACTCTGGCGTCTTTGCCGGATTCCCCTCCGACCGTGACGCACCGGATGTCAGAGGAAAGATAGGGGGAGAGGTCGACGGGGGAGAGCAGCGGCTCGCAGATGATTTCCTTATGTGCGATGGGCGCCGCTTCAAAAATCGGAAGTCTGAGCTTTGCCATTTCCTCGTTTTCGACCGTACAGCAGACGGCGACATTGTGCCGCCCGTCTCCCCAGTCTTCCGGAATACAGGCGGAAAAGCGATGGATCCGTTTTGTTATGATGAAAAAGAAAAGATCGAAGCGTCTGCGCATCATGTCCCAGCAGGCCGGACGCCATGCGTCCGCTTCCTCTAAAAAGAAATCGGAGGTAAAGCAGGTATAGACATATCCGCCGTCTGCTTGAAGCTGGTAGGTTCCGTCGCGCCGCAGACGCACCGGCAGATCGAAGTCGGCATTTTTCCGAACGGCCGTACTGTCGATGCCGTAGGCGGCGTCCCTGCGGTACACATAGCAGTGCAGGCAGCCGGGACTGATCTTTTTACAGCCGTGCCATGGATTCCAAACCGACATGACGGACTCCTTTCCGCATTAAAAATAAAATATACCGCCCCTTTTCCCGATTTGTCCGTGTGGTCCCTGCCGGTAAGCACAAGAGGGGCGCGTCCGATTCCGCGTTTTTGAAAGCGGGGGCGCTCCTCCAAAAGGGGAAGAGGCGGTGTCTTTTGTCTCTCTGCCAGATTCACGTATCCCCGCCATAGGAGAAAAACGCTCCCCTGCTGCTTGTCCGCGTCCGGAGCAAAGGGCGCGCCGCCTTTGGACCCGCAGCTTTGACTGGATAGGAACGGGCCGCAGGGACAGGCTCTCCGCGGACAGCCGCCGGCGCATGGAAAAGGGATGCGTCGTCCGGCAAAGCGTTAGAAAGGGCCGCGGTACCGTATTTGTCTGCGTCGAGCGCGGAAAAATTCCGGACAGCCGCTTTCCGAACAAAACGGGATCCGGGGAGGCTCAAGGACCGGCGCCGCTGCCGGATTCGGAAAAGCGCCGTACCATTTCGTCCGTTCGCAGCTTGTCCACGGCGTAGGCACGGCGCAGAAGCTCCGGCGGGATGCAGGGATCATATTTTTCAAATACAGGCAGCTCGCTTTTGCCGACAAGCGAGAGCGTATCGATGGGCTCTTCTGTGACGGCCCTTTTCAGCATGGCGAGCAGCTCCTCCGGCGAACGGTCGCTCTTGAAGGTGATATAATAGCAGCCGCCGTATTCGATGCCGTAAATACCGAAGAGGCCGGCATTCTTTTGCAGGTACTTGCGCAGCGTGCGGAAGGAGCGCGTGCCGAGCCATGGGAACAGGCATTTGGTGTTTCCGCCAAGCGAAACAAGCAGATGCTCCTTCATGCCGGCGGCTGCAAAGACCCGGCGCGCGGCGGCGAGCCGCTCCGCCGCGTTCGGCTTGAGATAGGGATATTCGCGGCTGTCTGACAGGACCCTGCGCATCATTTCAAGGATTTTGGTGTGGATCTCTCCGTAATCGCCGGGCCACTCTATCTGCATCTTGCCCGCGACGCTGTGGACGTAGATCAGCCTGCGTGCAAGGTCGAGCTCCTCAACCTCCCAGACCCGTCCGGCGAGCGCAAAGCGGTCGCCGACGGGCGGCGGCGAGCTGATGGTCCCGATTTCCTCGCTTTCGTGCTTGACGGAGTAATCTTCGCTGTCCTTGAAGACTGCGTAAAATTTGAAGCTTTTGGTGAGCCGCTCTCCCTTCAGTCCGAGGATGAGTCCGTTTTCCTCGGTCATGTCGATGTAGCCGTCCCGGATCATGGAGATCATGAGCTCTCTGTAGTCCTCCTTGTCCACTCTCGAAAAGGGGGAAAGGGAGAGCACCTTCTCCGCAAGTCTTTTCGGCGTGTTTTCTCCGGAGGAGGCGAGGATGCTCAGGGTCTGCTGGAAGAGCAGGCTCATCGGCATTTGCTTGACGGAGGGCGGCTCGATGAATTTTTCTTCCAGATACAGCTCCACAACGGCGATGCCGCGGACAAGCTCCCATGGGATCAGCTGCGGCAGCGGGGTATCCGGAAGAGGCCTTTCCTCACGGAATATCATGAACATTTCGGGGATTCCCGTTCTTCTGCCGCTGCGTCCGAGCCTTTGCAGGAATCCGGAGACCGTGGTCGGCGCACCCATGTTGGCGATCCGTTCGATCCTGCCGATATCGATGCCAAGCTCCAGGGTGACGGTCGCGCACGCGACGCAGGGACGGTCCCCTTTTTTGAGCTTTTGCTCCGCCTCCTCTCGGATGGAGGCGGAAAGGTTCCCGTGATGGATATAGAAAATATCTTCTTCTCCGCGTCTTTCGGCGATTTGGCGCAGAGTAGCGGTGACATATTCCGTTTCTTCACGCGAGTTGGAGAAAACGATACATTTTTTATCCTTGACGCAGTCGTAAAGATACTCATAGCCGGCGTCGATCTCGATCCGCTGTTCGGGATATTCTGCGGCTGACACGTCTCTCTCTTTTGTGTTTTCGTCTATATAAAAATGCTCGAGTGCAAGGCGCCATTTGCTTTTTCCCGCGCCGCACGGTGGAATTTGTGTATTTCTTCCCGAATGGCCGGTGAGCCATTCGCAGGCGAGCGCCGGATCGCCGATGGTCGCGGAAAGTCCGATCCTTCGCGGATGATACCCGATGATCTCTCTTAGCCTGTCCAGCTGGCAAAGAATCTGACTGCCTCGGTCGGACCCCATCAATGTGTGGATCTCGTCGATGATGACATACCGCAGCCCTCCGAAAAGCCGGATGATATCGGAGCGGCGGTTCATGAGCATGCTTTCAAGCGATTCCGGCGTGATCTGCAGGATGCCCGCCGGATTTTTTATGAGCTTGTTCTTATGGGAGGAGGCGACATCCCCGTGCCAGTGGAAAACGGGGATCCCGCTGTCCGAAAGCAGCGTGTCGATTCGTTCAAACTGGTCGTTGATCAGGCTTTTCAGCGGCGCGATATAGAGGACCTCGACCGAGCCTGCCGGCATCCCCTCCATTTCGGAGAGAATGGGAAAAAAAACCGCCTCGGTTTTCCCGGACGCGGTGTCGGAGCTGAGGATCAGATTGTCGTCCGATTCAAAGATCACGCGGGCTGCCTCGATTTGGATCGGACGCAGCGTTTCCCATCCGTTGGCATAGATGAAATCTTGGACAAGAGGGGAAAAGCGGGCGAAAATTTCACTTGCGTTCATGCTTCCTCCGCGGACGCAGAAATCGTCTGCGTCCGGATCTTTCTAAAATACCAATAGTCATTTTCCCACAGATGGACGAGCCGTATCCGTTCAAAGCCCGCTTTTTTATAAACGGCAAGGGCGGGCGGATTGCCGGGACTGACAAGCAGCCGAACGGCGGTCGCTCCGCTTTTCCAGCATAGAGAAAGCGCTGCGCAGATCGCCTTTTGCGCAAGTCCCTTTCCCTGATAGGCGGGATGGAGTCCGAATCTTGCGAGATCATAGGGATGTGGGCCGTCGGACGGATCAGAAAGCATATCGAGCTCGCCGAAGTCCCCGACGGCAAGCAGTCCCGCCGTTTCGCCGTTTGCCGTGATCCGGTAAAGCCGGTGTCCGCGGATATCCTCCTCGAGGATTTCGGCGTTGGGATAATTTAAATCCCATGTGCTCTCGTCGGCCGCCGCGGCGGCATGACAGATGGCAAGCAGCTGCGGCAGATCGTTTTCCATCGCCTTCTTGAGTTGAACTTCCATAGGCTCGTCCTTTCATAAAATCTTGACGGGAAATCCCGCCGTGCCGGAATCCGGTGCCGCGGCGGGATGGCTGCTCTCTGGCTCAAACGGAAGAGCCGGGGCGGAAAACGGCTTTCATGCTCCGCGCGGCTTCCTCTTTTATTTTAAGGTAACGGTGACGATGAAGCCGTCCACGTTGTTGCCGGAGATCTCATAGGTGCCGACCAATTCCGGCGGAACCGAGACGAAGGTCGTCGAGTCGGAGGATGCCGGAACATAATAGACGAGATATTCCGCATCCTCTGTCGAGATCTCGAGCGGACCTTCCGTGTAGGAGTAGTCCGTTTTGAGCAGCTCCAGATATTCCTCCAGACACAGGTCGTTTTCCATCATATAAGTCGCATGAGGAACGCCGACATAGCGGAAATGCCATGGCTCGTCCAAAATGCCGGTGATCTCAAACTTGCTTCCCTCATAACGGATGACGAATCCGTATTTGGCGCAGTTTTCTTCGATCCAGCTTTGCTCGTTTTCCCGCATTTCCACCGTTTTTCCAGCAGAAGTAAAGATGTTGAGGTCGATGGCGTAGCCGGTATGATGCTCGCTGTAGCCGGGCTTTGACACGAGATTTTCGTCCTCCGTTCCGACGGCGTCGTTGTAAAGCTCGGTCTGCTTCTCCGTGTTGCGGTATCCGCTTGTGATGATGACGCGGTCCTGTGAGCTTGTGGTTCCCAGTGTCGAATTGGCTTCCACAAGCGCCTCGAGCATCTCACGCATGGGAGCGGCGATATCGCGGCGGATCCGTACCTCGGCGTCCCGCAGGACGAAAAGCGTATTGTGGCCTGTGGAGCCGTAAAGAGATGTGAGCTCCTTCGTGATGGAGTCCGTCAGGGAATAATTATGCTCAAAATTCACAAGGATCAGGCTTCCGGAGGAAAGCTCGGAGGTGGAGACGCTTTTCTGCGTGTAGCCGTCGTTCCACGCGGCGACCGCGGGCGGCGCCGTCGTGGTTTCTTCGGTGGACGATGTCTCTTCTGCACCGTCAGAAACTGCGTTTACGATCGCGCGGATGGTGAGTACGACAAGGACGATGACGACGGCGACGATCAAAACAAGGATGGCGAGTGCGATCATGCCCTCTTTGTTCGGCTTGAAATGAAGCTTCTTTTTCTGCGGCGGCCTTTTCGGCGCAGGATTCTGCACCGCGCCGCTGCCCGGTCTGCGCGTGCCGTATGTAGTCTGATGATTCGGCCTTCCGTTTGAATTCATAAAAACCGTTCCTTTCCGCCATCGCCGTTTTCTGTGCTCGAAACATGCAGAAAACGGATGCAAAGCCGTTGATTTCTTTTTCTACATTATATTACATCTTTCAAAATAAAACAAGAGAAAACGTGAATTTGCCAAAATTTTATGAAACCGGAAGGGCGCAGAAAAGAACTTCTTTTTTTTGCAGAAAGTGAAGTATCGTAAAATGGCATGCACAGTACGGCAGAATGAAAGATATGTAAAACAGCTTGACAAATACGGAAAAACAGATATAATGTAGAAAGGACAGTTTTCCGAATAAACATATTCGGAAATTTTCACTCTTTGGAGAAAACGTGCCGAGCGGGTATTTTTTCGGGGTCCGCAACCCTTTTTATTCTGCTTACTAACGAACAAATGGAACTTGAATCCGCGCATCCGACAACTTGCGCGCGGTTGTCCTTCAAGGATACGGCACGGCAACAACGTTTTAAAACGGAGGAGAAAAATATGAAAAAGTTTTTTGCATTTCTCTTGGCTTTTTCCGTTTGCTTCCTTGCACTTGGCACATACGGATTTGAAAGCCCGGCGAACTGCACAGACGAGGACTGCAAAGAGCATTCTCATTCCGGCATGACCCTGCTTGCCGCGGATGAGGATGGGGAGGCGGTATACCTCTATGCGGACGTGGAAAGTGATTACAACGAGTCCGTGCAGACGATGACGGTTAGGATCACGATTGATTCAGATGTCGCAAAAATTCGGGGGGGACAGATTCAGATTAAGACCGAAGGCTATGCGCTGAAAGAGCCTTCCATATCCAGCTTCAGTCAGCTTTTCGATGAGTCTGCGAAGGACTACGCGACGATAACGTCGAAGGTAAACGGGACAACGGTTTTGATCAGCATCCCCAATTCGGCGACGGATTCAAGGGATGCGGATGGATACATCGTCCTGACTTATCCGGTGGACATTACCTATCTTGATATGTCGTGGGAACGTACACCGAATCTTTCCATTACCGGTGCCGCATACAGACAGAACGCTTCGTCGTTCAGCTTCGATTCGTTTTCGACCAGCCATACGCTTTACATATGCAATCATGGCAGCACGGAATGGAGAGTGAGGGATGAGGCGACCTGCACAGAGCCGGGGTCACGCGAGCTTGTCTGCACGGTGTGCGGCTATGTTCTGAAGGAAGAAATGATTTTCCCGACCGACCATGATTGGGATTACACCCATGTGACGAATTATGGCGGACCGGCAAAGCAGCCGACCTGCACGGAATCCGGATATGGTGGCGTCAAATGCAAAGTGTGCGGCACAATAAGCTACATGTCCGACATTCCCGCGCTCGGCCATTCGTGGGGGGACCGCTATTCGATAGGCGGCGTGTATTATCAGGAATGCACAAGATGCGGTGAGGTCCAGAAAGCGGACAACCAGTGTCCGCATGATCCCGACCTCTATGAGCAGGTGATGGTGATCGAAGCGTCCACCTGCGAGACACACGGCTCCGCTCTGTTTGAATGCCCGACCTGCCATGAAAGGGAGGTCAGAGAGCTGCCCTATGCGCATGTCTTCGGAAACTGGAGCATTGTGAAGGCTCCTACCTGCACGGAAACGGGACTGAAAAAGCACACCTGCTCTGTTTGCGGCGCTACGGAGACGGAAGTCATAGAAGCGAACGGACATGATTTTGGCGAATGGACTGTGACAAAGGAGCCGACCTGTGTTTCTACCGGAACGCGCAGGCGCATCTGCTCTGTATGCGGAGAGACGGAAACGCAGACCATCGAGGTGAGCGGACACAGCTGGGGCGTGTGGAGGACCATAAGAGAAGCGACCTGTACGACGGAGGGCATTCAGGTTCAGGAATGCACCGTTTGCGGCGAAACGAATACACGCGCACTGTCAAAAACCGGCCATACGTTCGGTGTTTGGACGATGACGACGCATCCGACCTGTACGGCGACCGGCACGGAAACGCACAGCTGTACGGTATGCGGATACAGTGAGACCCGCACAGCAGCCATCGATCCTGATGCGCATGTCTTTGGAGACTGGGAAGTGGTAAGCGCCAAGACCTGCATTTCCGACGGTGTCAAGGAACGTACCTGTACGCTGTGCGGTCATGTGGAAAAGGCAGAGGATCCGTGCAGCGGCCATACGTTCGGCGAGCCCGTTGTGGACGGGAAGGTGACGACCAAGACCTGCAGCGTGTGCGGATATTCGGAAGCGACAAAGACCGTAAGCGGCGGGGTGGAGAAAACGCTGACAGACGTAAACGGCTCTCTGCTTGTCACGGGAACGCTTGCGGGCACCAAGCTGGACTTTGGGATCGGGATCATGCCGATCGACCGGTTTGAGGGATACCGCGATTCCATTCAGCAGTACTTTTCGGGTACGGTGGCAATGGGCTATGATTTGACGTTCCTCTCGGATGGCACGGATGTGGCGTTTGCGGACGGCATGGAGCTTACTTTGAAGCTGGATCCTTCCTTGGAGGATTACGATGTTGACTTCGCCATTGTGAGCGGCGGCAGCATTTCAACGCTTGGAGACTACAGCAGAAAAGGACGCGATATTACGATCGACGGGGCGGACCTTGCCGGTGCGGATATGATCTTTGTCGTGCGCGGCGAGGAAAACAGTCCGAATATCGTAGTTCCGATTATCATCGCGGTGTGTACGCTTGCCATCGCAGGTGTTGCCGTCTATTTTATCATGTCAAAGAACAAAAATAAGGGCAACAGCTTTTGATTTGGATCAAAGGTAAGAAAAGGGCTGCGCGGATTTTGTAATCCGCCGGCCCTTTTTCCATTCGGTGTATCTTTGTCGAAAAAGCTGTGCTCCCTACAGAGCTTTTGTTTTTTTGCGGCTTTTGTCATGCGCTTTTTTCACAAAAAATCCGATTTTATGTTGATTCTGAGGCTTTTTTATAGTATAATAAAATTATCATGATAAGCGGAAACGGCAGAAAAATGAGACGAACGGCTCTGAGAAATGGAAGGTGCAGTCATGTCAAGTCAAGAAAACGAAGCGCTGAAAAACCGATATCTTGCGGCCAAAAGGGCGCTTTTCGATCGGAAGTTCGGATTCCTCAATGAGAAGCAGAGAGAAGCGGTTTACACGATAAACGGGCCGCTGCTCGTGCTTGCGGGGGCCGGTACGGGCAAGACGACGCTGCTTGTCAATCGGATCGCCTACATACTTCGATATGGCAACGCCTATTTCTCCGATCTGGTTCCGACGTCCTGTGATGAGGAGTCCGTCCGTGAGCTGGAGGCGGCCATTTCCTGTGAGAGCGGGGACCTCGACATGTTGCTGGATTCCTTTTCCATGGCGGATGCCGAGCCATGGAATGTGCTCAGCATCACCTTTACCAACAAAGCGGCCGGGGAGATGAAGACGCGGCTGGAGAAGCTCATCGGGGATGCGGCAAAGGACCTGTGGTGCGGAACGTTCCACTCCATGTGCCTTCGGATCCTGCGGTCCAATGCGGACAAAATCGGCTTTGACAGAAGCTTCGCCATTTACGATACGGACGATACGAAAAAGGTGATCTCCGACTGCATGAAGCAGATGAACATCGACGACAAGATCGTCCCGCAGAAGTTCATCATGAATCAAATCAGCATGGCCAAGAACCGGCTCATGACGCCGCATGATTTTGACGCCGGCGTCGGCGGAGACTTCAAGCTTCAGCAGGTATCCTCGATCTATACGCTGTATCAGGGAAAGCTTGAGGAATCCATGGCGATGGATTTTGACGATATCATCATGAAAACCGTTTTGCTCCTTCGCCAGAATGAGGAAGTGCGTACCCATTATCAAAATAAATTTCACTATGTCCTTGTCGACGAATTTCAGGATACCAACTATGCGCAGTTTGAGCTTGCGATCCTGCTTTCCGGCGGCTATGAAAATCTGATGGTCGTCGGTGACGACGACCAGAGCATCTATAAATTCCGCGGCGCGACGATTGAAAATATCCTGCATTTCGATGAAAAGGTGCCGGGGGCAAAGGTCATCAAGCTGGAGGAAAATTATCGTTCGACCTCGCATATCCTGAATGCGGCAAATTCGGTCATCCGAAACAATTTCGGACGGCGCGGCAAGGAGCTGTGGTCCAATAAGGGAGAGGGCGAAAAAGTCTTCATCAAGCAGTTCGACAACCAAAACGAGGAAGCGAAGTTCATTGTCAATAAAATGATGGAGCTTGTGATACGGGAAAAACGCAAATACAGCGATTTCGCCGTGCTGTACCGGACCAACGCGCAGTCGAACAGCATCGAGAACGTATTGATGAAAAGCGGGATCCCCTATCGGGTGGTTGGCGGCAGACGCTTCTACGAACGCAAGGAGATCAAGGATATCCTTGCCTATCTCTGCGTCGTGAACAATCCGAGCGACAATCTGCGGCTGGAGCGTATCATCAATGAGCCGAAGCGCAAAATCGGCGAGGCTACGATGACAGCGGTGCGGGCGATCGCAGAATCCGAACCGATAGAGGGAGGCATGTTCCGCGTCATGGAGCATGCGGAGGAATATCCGTCGGTATCCAAGGCACAAGGGAAGTTTGCTCCGTTTGTGGCGCTGATCCGTTCTCTTCAAAAGACGGCGGAGACGGAAAAGCTTTCCGATGTCGTACGCGCCGTGATCGAACAGTCCGGCTACATGGCGATGCTGCTTGCCGCGGAAGAAAACGGAGAAAGCGCCGAAAGACGTGAAAACGTGGAAGAATTTATTTCCAATGCCGTTGAATATGAAACCCAGAATGAAAATGCAACGCTTGGCTCCTTCCTTGAGGAGATCGCTTTGGTGACGGATATCGACAATTATGATTCCGGCGCGGAGGCGGCGGTGCTGATGACCATACACAGCGCCAAGGGCCTGGAATTTCCCGTCGTGTTCCTGCCGGGGATGGAGGAAGGGATTTTCCCAAGCCAGATGTCGGCCTTCTCCGCAGATGAGCTGGAGGAAGAACGCCGGCTGGCTTATGTAGCGCTCACCCGCGCGGAACAGCGGGTATATGCGCTTTGCGCGCGGGAACGGCTTTTGTATGGCAGAACGCAGTACAATCCGAAATCGCGCTTCCTCGATGAAATCGATGAGGCGTACAAGACGGAAGAGCTTGCAGCTCCAAAGCCTAAATTCCGGACGGAGTTTGGAGAAAAGTCCCAAAAATATGTGTTTTCCAATGAATTTACGGCCAAATCGGCGCTAACGGGCAATGTCGGCAAGACAAAATCGGGAGAGACCTTTCTTGTCGGAGACCGTGTCAGCCATTATATGTTCGGTGCAGGCACGGTGCTCTCCGTTCGTGAAATGGGTGCTGATATTTTGTATGAGATCGCGTTCGATACGGTTGGAACGAAAAAACTGATGGCGACCTATGCAAAGCTGAAAAAGCTTTGACGGCAGCCAGAGAGAGAGACCTGCGGTGTGAGACCGCATGCGAATAGGATAGATAGAAAATGCCCCTGCCGGGAAAACTCCCGGCAGGGGCGTTTTGTAGCAGACAGCAGTTGTTTTTATGAATCGTCCTCTTTTTCAAAAAGGCTATGTCACAACAAACAGTTGATAAATAGCCATTTTTATAGGGGAGTATCAGAACTCCCCTATAAACTGTTATTTGCAGTTATCTATACTCATTTGGAATTTCGATATGAAGTGTCTCACACAAT
>CALWJT010000035.1 GCA_944381075.1 uncultured Clostridia bacterium | reverse complement strand
GCTACAACGGGAAATATGGCGTCATCACGGAGCCAAGCGGACTTGTGTACATGCGGGCGCGGTATTACAGTCCGGAGCTGCGGAGATTTATCAATGCGGACGTGGTTGCGGGCGAGATCTCGAATGCGATCACGCTGAACCGGTACGCTTACGCGAACGGCAATCCGATTTCTAATGTCGACCCGCTGGGGCTGACGGCGGAGAGAGGGGATGGAAATTCTTCTGCCGTGTCGCTTGAAGAACTGCGATACCTTCTGTCTCTTTTGGGATTTGATACGGCGCAATTGTTGAGCGATATTGAGGACATCAATTTTATAGATGTTTCAACAACGGTAATGATAAATGATGACACGCGAGCAGCGCTATATAGTGCGTTGAAGGATGTTATTCAAACGTCCTCGCGTCCTAAAGGCATGGGCGCACGCGCATGGCAGCGAACGGTTAAGGAAGCAAATAAACAACTGGATGACATTTTAGGTCCTACTTCTAAGTTAGCTAAGGGACTGAAGAGCTTGCCCTATATTACATTAGGTGTTGATGTTTTATGGGGGGCGTTTGAAAATTACCAAAATGGTGCGGATTCACAAGAAATTTTTACCGATGCGATTGTGGATGCAGGTGTGGGTGTAGGTGGCACGATTTTTGCCTCTGCACTATCTTCGGCGGTGGCAGGAGCAGTAGCGGGATCTGTAGCTCCGGGTGTAGGAAATCTTATTGGTGCCGGTGTTGGTTTTGTGGCAAGTATATTTTATTATGGAGTAACAGAATTGATTGAGTGGAATGGTAAATCTCTTTCAGATTGGGTTAAGGAAGGTGCGAATTGGGTTGTTGATAAAGTTGAAGAGGGTGTTGATTGGTTGGCAGATAAGGTAGAAGATGGAATTCAATGGCTTGGCGATACGATATCTGGTTGGTTTGATTAAAGGAGATTTTCATGAATTGTGACAATGCTCTTGAATATATAAAATCTGGACTTGGAATTGCGCCGCAAAGAAAACTGTTTCGACAAATTGTATGTGGCCCTCTGTTTATAGGACTTATAATGGGGCTCCCTTTGGGAATTGTGTTAGGCGGATATCATCTAGTTATTTCCATTATTATGGTATGTACGTGTTTGATAGCATTGGTCGTGGTTTTTGCTCGAACAAATCAGAAGTTTACCATAACTAACCGTCTGATTTTACAATCAATTATCTATATTGACTACAGCATAGAATTAATATTACTTGAGTTGCAATTGTTTTTATTTGCCTATTCTTTAAGTTTTTTTCTGTTTATACTTTATGTGCCGCCTATTTTAATTCCAGTATTATTGGGAATTAAAGCGGCAAAAAAAATCAGAAAGGACACACCATTTCGTTCAAAAGAAATCGTACATAGCGGACTTCGTGTAAGCGGTACAATGGCCGGTTTTGCAGGAATGGCATTTGCAGCAATCTTTCTGAAAGATTTAAGTCAAGATATACTTATAATCATTATGTTACTTTGCATAATGGTTGTATCTAGTATAATGTCGTTTGGACTTCTTTCAGTACAAAGATTATATTATTGGCATAAGCTTCAAAAACTCGGCTTATTGCCGGAAGAATATGGCGACCCAATTAAATCCAGAAGCGAAAATTCTTCCTCTATATATTCGGGGCAACCTCCTGTAAATAATAACGTAAAGAAAAAGAAGCGGAGTGTGGTTACTAAAGTAGTTGTTATATTAGCTGTTGTTATCATTCTCTTTTTATTGTTATGTTTTGTAATTGGACTCCTTCTTGAGAAAGGCGTTATTTCGTAATTATCTGATTCGATCCAAAATTTAACGGCAGCACCCATATGGGTGCTGCTGTTTTTCGTGAATCTATCTTGCAAAAAAGGAAAATATTTGATATACTTATGATAACTTAAGCATCGTGGCAGTGACGGGCGGCATGGGGGACGTGACGAACACGTTCGCGTATGACGCTTACGGAAGGCTGACGGAAAAAGTCGGACTCGACGACATCCTTTTCTGCTACAACGGGAAATATGGCGTCATCACGGAGCCAAGCGGACTTGTGTACATGCGGGCGCGGCGATCCTTGTCTGCATCCTCACGAGCGTGTTCCAGAACCGGCGGGCGCGGGCGCAGCAGGAGAAAACGGCGGCGCTGATTGAATACCGGCTGGGGGAGCTGACGGCCCACGTGGAAAAGCACAACAGCCTCGTCGAGAAAACCTACGTCCTTGAGGGGCAGATGAAGGAGGTCCAGCATGATATCAGGGACCTCAAGGGGGTAAGATAGAGGGAAAAGAGAAGCCGGTCCAAATGGACCGGCTTTGTTTTTTGTATGATAGGCTATAGGCTGTAGATGGCGTCCTTTTCGGAGACGGAGCTGAAATAGATATGCTCCGCATTGTATGCATAATAGAGCTTCACATAATTGGTCAGGGGAAGATTTTGTTCATTCGAAGAGTGCATGATCCATGAAATGGTAATCTCGCCCGAACCTTCTTTTGAATCTTCAGGGGCGGAAATGAGAAAGACTTGAAAATAGGTCGGCTTGACTTTTCCCTTTTTCAGGTTAGCGTCCCATACATACTTCTCATCGGAAAAATCGGTGATTTCGTATTCATAGTAGTCGGAGTATTCCCCAGCTATGATAAGTCCGGGCGCATCGATGGACAAAAATGTTTGATAGTCTGGAAAGCTTCTAAAGAAGGTATCCGTTCTGCCGATTCCAATGACAAGTTGCGTTTCAGGGTCTGTACGGTTCCATTTCCGCGTGCTTGAAGCGCTGATGACGATCGGCGCGGTTTCATCGCTGCCTATGATGTGATTTTCCACGTATACCTGGAGCGTACATGACCCGAAAAGAAAACACAAAAGGAAAAAAGGCAGGAAAAACGAAATTCGTTTCATAGAAATCCTCCGCTTTATTCATAGGTGTAATCGTAAAATTCGGAATATTTTCATATTCTATGGAAAAGGAACACGAGCGCATGCGCCCTAAAACGCTTTGTGCGGGAATCCGTCCCATTGGCGGACCGGAAAGAACGTTTTATCCCGCCCTTTAGAGCCGCAGCCCCTTGATGTCCTTGATCCTTGAAAATATGACGTTGCAGGTGCATTCCAAAACACCGGGGAGCTTATCGATCGTGTCGGCCATCAGCGCTTCCATTTCCTCGCCGGATGCGGCGACCGCGTGGACGTGGAGCTTGCATTTCCCCGTCACCCGGTAGATCTGTGTTATGATATCGCTTTGACGGAGCAGCTCCGTGACCTCGGACAGGGTATCCGGCATCGTTTCAATTTCAAAGTAGCAGGAAATCGCGCCGTTTATCTTCTGTGGATTGATGATGGCCGTATATTCTTCGATGATCCCCTTTTTCTCAAGCGCTTGTACGCGCATTTTTACAGCGACGCGGGAAATGCCGACCTGTTCACCGATTTCGGAATAGGACATGCGGGCATTCTGGATCAAAAGCCGGACGATTTTCCGGTCCAGCTCGTCAAGACCGTCCAAAAACATGGGATGCACCTCCTTCTCGATAGGATTTCTTTAATTATATCATGTTTTTTTGAAAAAATCAAGAAATATGCGGTTTTTGCTTGACACTTGGCCTATCCGATCGTATAATATATTACGAATGTTAATTTGATTCTTTCAAAACGAAATGTGTGGAAAATAAAATGGAAAACGAATTGACGAAAAAGCCTGTCATACGGACCATGCTGCTGTTCGCGGTTCCTATGATCTTAGGAGATCTTTTGCAGCAAGGCTATAACATTGCAGATACGGTCATTGTCGGACATTTCCTCGGCACGAACGCCTTGGCGGCGGTAGGCTCGGCCTTTTCCCTGATGACCTTCCTCACTTCGATCCTGCTGGGACTTGCCATGGGGAGCGGGACCGTGTTTTCCATTCGGTTCGGACAGGGGGACCGTCATGGCCTGAAGGAAGGGATTCTCGCATCCTTTGCGCTTCTCAGTGGGGTGGCGGTCCTTTTGAATATCATTATCTATCTTGGACTGGACTGGATCATATGGGTACTGCAAACGCCGGCCGAGGTGGCGCCGCTGATGCGGGAATATCTTATGGTTATATTTGCGGGGATGGCCGCTATCTTCCTTTATAATTTTTTTGCCGCTCTGCTGCGCTCCCTTGGCAATTCTGTGGTTCCCCTTGTCTTTCTCGCGATCTCGGCCGGACTCAACATCGGGCTTGACCTTTGGTTTGTAGCGGGTCTTGAGCGCGGGGTAGCGGGTGCCGCGGAGGCTACGGTCATTTCTCAGTACGTTTCCGGCATCGGGATCGCCGTCTATACGAAAATCAAATTTCCCGCGTATTTTAAACGGGAAAAGGGGGTTCGGCTGCGGCTTTGCCGCGTTCGGGAAATCACCGGCTTTTCAGCGCTGACCTGTTTGCAGCAGTCGATCATGAATCTCGGCATTCTGGCGGTGCAGGGCCTTGTCAACAGCTATGGGGCGGCTGTCATGGCGGCGTTTGCTGCCGCCGTGAAAATCGATGCTTTTGCCTATCTTCCCGTTCAGGATTTCGGCAATGCGTTTTCGATCTTTGCCGCTCAAAATTATGGGGCGAGGCGGCCGGACCGCATCCGAAAGGGAATACGGGCTGCCTTTCTCACTTCCTTTGTATTCAGCGTTCTGGTGTCCCTGTGCGTATTTGTGTTCGCCCGTCCTCTGATGAGGCTGTTTATCGACGCTGCGGATACGGCGGCGATCGAAGAGGGGGTGCGCTATCTCCGCATTGAAGGCTCCTTTTATTTTCTGATCGGATGGCTTTTCCTGTTCTATGGCCTTTACCGTGCGCTGGGAAAGCCCGGCATGTCTGTTGTTCTGACGGTGGTATCGCTTGGCATGCGTGTCGTGCTTGCCTATGTACTTTCCGGCATTTCCTCTGTTGGCGTCGTAGGGATCTGGTGGTCGGTCCCGATCGGCTGGATCCTATCGGACGCGCTGGGGGCAGGGTATTATTTTGCGAAGCGCAGAAGGCTGGTCCCGGAGCAGGTGCCTGCCGGAGAAGTCAAAATAGAATAAGAATGCTTGAGCATCCCGCGGGAAGAGGACGGAGATGTGCCCGACGCCCCTTTTTTGGAGGGATTTTCTGCACACATGGCGGCGCAAAAGGCCGTCGCAGCAGACGGGAGCGGGCAGCGGACCGTCCATCGGAGGAACGGGCGGCGTCTCTGCTCTGGAGCAACAAACGTATCAATTTTCAAATCAAATAAAAAACAGTCGTATTATCCTTCTATGGAATTGTAAAAAATACCGATAATATGCTTTTATCAAATTCAAAAATTTTATGAATAAATTGTTTCCGAATAATTGACATTTTTTTACATGCGTGTTATTATTATAATAACGATTTCATGATATAACATTTGGGGGCACAAATGGGGAGTATGTCTTTATGGCGGCTCCCTGTTTGTGTTTTTAGGGGGATCCGTCCTGCCGCTGTACGGCGGGACTTCGGCTTTTCTGGGCTTGCTTTCGCCGATGTCAAAAATCCGCGGCTTCGCCTGCTTGTACCAATCGGACGGCGGTTACAGTGCGACGCTTTGCAGTGAATGGGAAGCCTCGCCGAGCGTGCAGACCGCGCCGCGGTAGCCTTCGATTTCGCGCAGCTCCCGGAAAAATGCGTCGTTCTGCGGGACCTCCTTTTCGTACATGGTACAGACGCCGCGGTGAAAATCGCACCGCAGCGTGGAAAGTCCGATGGCAAAGCCCATGCCGCGCATCTTGACGTAGCTTTCGCGCAGCGTCCACAGACGGCAGAAGGCTTCCTTCGGATTGTGAGACATCAGCATCGCGTTGCATTCCAAAAGAGAAAAGAAGCGGTTCGCTACCCCCATCATGTCGTGGGGAGCCTCTGTCTTTTCGATATCGACGCCGACCTCCGTATCGGAGACGGTACATACGGCGACAGTGCCGCTGTGCGACAGATTGAAATGGATATCTCCGCGTCCGACAAGATAAGGCTTGCCGTGGCTTGCGGTCGCCACCTCGAATGCGGAAATGCCGTATTCCTGCTTCATCACGGTATTTAGAAGCAGTCCTGCGGCGAGCAGGGACGCTTTGGTTTCCGGACGCTTTGCCGTCTCGATGCGCGCCTGCCGTTCCGGCGGGACGAGAGGGAGCTTTTGCTCCAGCGCTTCCGGCGAAAGAAGGGCGGAGAATTCGGTGTAATACGTTTTTGCGTAGGGCATGAGGGCCTCCGTTTGTCTGATTTGAGGAATTTTCCAAATCCGGAAAATAAAAAGCGATTTTATTATACCACATTTTGAAGGAAAGTCAATTTTCCGCCGGAAAAAAGGACTGTTTTTTGATTTTTGGGAGATTTCTTTTTCGATTCCTATAGACAAATTCTTGTTTTTTTGCTACAATATACGAAGAATGCTGAATGGAAACAAAGGAAATCCAAACGATGATAAAAGCGGCGATCTTTGATTTTGACGGGACCCTTGCCAATACGATGCCCGATCTTGTGACGTCTTTGAACCGGATGCGCGCGCATTTCGGATATGCGCCGATTACCGAGCGGGAGGTGCTCCGCGCGGTCAACAATGCGACGCCGAAGTATGTGCGGCTTTGTCTGCCGGAGGATTTTGACGAGTCCCGCATGGGCGAGGCGCTGGACGCCTATTATGCGGCATATGCGGAGCATTATCTGGATAAGACGGCGCCGTATCCCGGCGTGCCCGCGCTTTTGGCAAAGCTGAGAGAGGACGGGATTTTGCTTGCCGTGATGTCCAATAAGGACGATCGGAACGTCAAGGAAATGACGGAGGCGCTTTTCCCAGGCGCCTTTGACGCCGCATGGGGGACCGTCGCGGACGTTCCCGCAAAGCCGGACCCTGCGCGTGCGTTCTTGATTGCCGAAGATTTCGGCGTTCAGCCGGAGGAGGTCGCGTTTATCGGGGATTCCGATTTCGACATGATAACGGCGGGAAACGCCGGCATGGTCCCCGTCGGGGTCACATGGGGATATCGGGACGCGAAAACGCTGATAAGCGGCGGCGCCGCTTATCTTGCGGAGAATGCGGATGACCTGTACCATACTATAAAATCCATTTGATACTGAAATTCCAAGCAGAAAGGGCTTTCCGCCGCGGGCGGGAAGGGTGAAAAAACATGAAGCTTCCTTTTAAAATTGATCTTTCGGATAAAGTCGCCGTAGTGACGGGCGGCGGCGGCGTGCTTTGCTCCGGCTTTGCCAAGACGCTTGCGGCTTGCGGCGCCAAGGTCGCTGTATGCGACCTGCGGCTCGATGCCGCGGAGGCGGTCGCGCAGGAAATCCGCGCCGAGGGCGGCACGGCAATCGGCGTCTGCGCCAATGTTCTGGAACGGGAGTCGCTGGAGGCAGCCAAAAAGGAAATCACGGAAAAGCTCGGCACCTGCGATATCCTCATCAACGGCGCGGGCGGAAACAATCCGCGCGGCACAACGACCAAGGACTATCTGGAGCCGTCCGACCTTGAGGAAAAGGTCGAGGGCGTCAAGACCTTTTTCGATCTGGATCCTGCCGGCGTGGAGTTTGTTTTCAATCTCAACTTCCTCGGCGCCCTGATCCCGACGCAGGTTTTTGCTCTTGACATGGCGAAAAAGCCGGGCTCGATCATCATCAACATTTCCAGCATGAACAGCTTCCGTCCCCTGACGCGGATCCCCGCGTATTCGGGCGCGAAGGCGGCGGTCTCCAACTTTACCCAGTGGCTCGCCGTTCATTTTGCGAAGGTCGGCATCCGCGTCAACGCGATCGCGCCCGGCTTCTTCATCACCAATCAGAATACGTCCCTGCTGCTCAATCCGGACGGTTCTTATACGGCGCGCTCCGAAAAGATCCTCGCGCATACGCCGATGGGCAAATTCGGAACGCCGGACGATCTCACCGGCACGCTTCTGTGGCTGTGCGACAACGACGCCTCCGGCTTTGTCAACGGCGTCGTGGTTCCGGTGGACGGCGGATTTGCCGCGTATTCGGGCGTATAAAAATGGAAAACGGGGCAGAGCGCGCGCTTTCCTTTGTCATCGAGATCGACCGGATGAAGAGCATCCTTCGCCGGTCGCTCACGTTCGACGGCTCGCATTACGAGAACGACGCGGAGCATTCATGGCATCTTGCCATGATGGCGATCGCGTTTGAACGGTATGCGGCGCGTCCTGTCGACATGGCGCGCGTGCTGAAGATGACGCTTGTGCATGATCTTGTGGAAATCGACGCGGGCGATACGTTTGCCTATGATGCGGCAGCGAATCTGGATAAAGAGGAGCGGGAGCGCAAGGCAGCGGACCGGATCTTTGCGATGATTCCGGAGGGCGCCGGGCTGCGCGCACTGTGGGAGGAATTCGACGAGGCAAAGACGGCGGACGCAGCCTTTGCCTCGGCACTGGACCGCCTGCAGCCGCTTGTCTCCAATCATCTCAACGAGGGACATACGTGGAGGAGCGGAAATGTCGACTCTGACGCGGTTTACCGCAGGATCGCACCGCTGAAGGAGGGCATCCCGGCGCTGTGGGATATCGCCTGCTCGATGATCGAAGAGGGTGTGCGCAAGGGATATATCCGGCGCTCATGAGCGCCGAGCGGTACGCCGCCATGGGGCAGTGTCCGGCCGGAAAACCGGAATTTCTATGGCTTTTCCGCATGAAAATTTCCAAAATATAAGGTAATTTCAAAAAACCACTTGCATTTTTGATTGTCCTGTGGTAATATAATTCTTACTGAATAAAAAGCATTTCTTTTTCATAAAACCTAAAAGAGCGGCTGCGCGTCAGAGAATGGGCGGGGATGCGGCAGTCAAAATATCCGCCGGAAACGGAGAGTATAAAATGGATCTTCTTCAGATTATATTGGGAGCGGTCTTGCTTGCGGCATCGGTATTTTTGATTGTCGTGATCATGCTCCAGAACAAAAAGAAACGCGGCCTTTCCGGCGCCATTGCGGGCGGAACGGACACTTATCTCGGCAAAAACGGGACGGTGGGGCAGAAGGGCAAATTCCTCTCAAAGCTGACGACGATTGTCGCGATTGTGTTTGTGGTGATCGTTGTCGTTTCTTACCTTTTTGCATAAAAATGGAGAAAAAACCGTCAGCCGACGGTTTTTATTTTTGGAAAAGCCATGCTTTGTTCATAAAGTTGTGTTAAAATAAAAAAGGTCAACATGAGAGGATTCGCAGCCTGGCTCCGGCAGGCGCCGTTTCGCTTTTGGCAGAAGGAAATGGCTGCGGATCTCACAAATTCAAAAGGGAAAGGTTTGATTCATGAAACAGTCTTGCATGGAAAAAAATCCAAGGCTCGGCAAGGTCGGCGGACAGGCGGTGATTGAAGGCGTGATGATGCGCAGCGGCGAACACCTTGCCGTATCCGTCCGTTCGGGAGACGGGAGCATCCAGACGAAAACTTCGACGTTTGTTTCCGCAAGGCAGAAGCATAAAATCCTCGGCTTTCCGATCATCCGCGGCGTAGTCGCCTTTATCGAGTCGCTGCGGATGTCCTTCTCTACGCTCAACGATGCGGCAAATCTGCTTGGCCTGGAAGAGGATGAGAGCAAATTCGAGAAATGGCTGAAGAAAAAGTTCGGGAAATCCGCGCTGGATGTGCTGATGCCGGTCGCAATGGTCATCGGCGTCGCGCTCGCGCTCGTTCTTTTTATTTTTCTTCCGTCTTGGGTCGCAAGTCTCGTCTCGCGCCTTGTGGGAACCGACATCGGACTTTGGAACAGCGTCATCGAAGGTGTTTTGAAGATTTTGATCTTTGTCGGCTATATGGTGCTCATCTCGCTGATGCCGGATATCCGCCGGACGTTTGAATATCATGGTGCCGAGCATAAATCCATTTTCTGCTATGAAAAGGGCGAGGAGCTGACGGTGGAAAACGTCAAAAAGCAGGGACGCTTCCATCCCCGCTGCGGAACGAGCTTTATGTTCGTGATGCTGCTTATCGGCATTCTCATCGGATTTTTGATCCCGTTTGAGAACGCATTTTTGAGAACGGCATGCAAGATCTTGCTTCTGCCGCTCACGGTCGGCGTCGGCTTTGAATTTCTGATGTACGCCGGCAAGCATGACAATGTGCTTGTGAGAATTTTATCCGCGCCGGGACTCTGGATGCAGCGCATCACCACGAGGGAACCGGACGACAGCCAGATGGAGGTGGCCATCGCCTCCCTGAAAGCGGCGATGCCGGAGGAATTCCCATCAGAAGAGACGGCGAAGTCCACGGAAGAGCATCCGGAGCCGGCGGAATCCCCGGAAGCGGAAGCGGGGAACGGGAAGGGAGGCAAAAATCCGTTCTCGCCGGCGGATCCCACTGCCACATGAGGTTTTCGGAGGCCTATCGCCGCCTGCGGGAGAGCTTATCTTCCGTATGCGGCGATTTTTCGGATTATGAGGCAAGACGGATTTTGGAAAATCTTACAGGCTGTGACGCGCAGGGCTTTGCACAGCGGCTGACGCGGCCGCAGCCGCTGGAGCCTGACGTCATAGAGAGGATGGAGGAGATCCTTTCACGCCGGACGGCGCGCGAGCCGCTGGAATACATTCTCGGCGAGGCGTGGTTCTGCGGTCTGCGGCTGCGCGTCACGCCGGACTGCCTGATCCCGCAGGCGGATACGGAGGTCGTGTGTGAGCGGGCGCGTGCGCTGCTCCCGCGGGGCGGCAGGCTTGCGGATGTCGGCACGGGAAGCGGCTGCATTGCGCTTGCCGTCCTTGCGGGAACGGAAGGCACCAGCGCCGCCGCCTATGACAATTCAGCGCCGGCGCTTTCGGTCGCGGAAGAAAACGCCGTCTCCCTCGGGCTTCAAACGCGATTTTTTCCGGTCCTCGCGGATGTGTTTTCCGAGAACTTTATGGCGGGCGACGGCGTCTTTGACGTCATCGTGTCCAATCCGCCGTATATCCGAACGAAAGATATCGCAGGCCTTGCGCCGGAGGTACGGGCGGAGCCGTTTGCCGCGCTCGACGGCGGGGCGGACGGGCTGCGGTTTTACCGCCGGCTGCTTGCAGTATGTCCCGCGCACCTTGCGTCCGGCGGCGCGATGGTGCTGGAGATCGGCTATGACGAGGGTCCCGCGCTGCGGTCGCTCTGCGATTTGATGGGACTTTCCTGCGAGATCTTTCGGGATTTCGGCGGCAACGACAGGGGATGTGTCATTACCGCAGTACCGGAGAAAAAGCGATAGGGAAGTCCTTTATGGCGGCCGCTTTGTGAGCCAAAAACGGCTTTTTGGAACGGGTTTTCCCAGAAGTTTGAACAGATATGTTGGGATGTGAAAAGGGATGGCTTGAATGTTAATATGGATTGCTTGCGGCAACGGACAGGTTTTTATATAATAGCGGTAACAACGGAAAGAGGGGGTATCCTAAATGTTGAGCGAAAATATAAAAGCCATCCGAAAATCGAAGGGGCTTTCTCAGGAAGAGCTTGCCATCAAGCTAAATGTAGTGCGGCAAACCGTTTCCAAATGGGAGCATGGGCTGTCGGTTCCCGATTCCGACATGCTGCTCTCTCTGTCGGAGGCGCTGGAAACGCCCGTAAGCGTTTTGCTTGGCGAAACGCTTGCCCAGTCGAAGCCGGATGACTTGAAAGTGATTTCCGAAAAGCTGGAGGTGATCAACCAGCAATTGGCGCAAAGGAAGAATGCAAAACAGAAAACGATTCGTTGGCTGCTTATCGCACTGTGCGCGGGCGTAGGGATTCTTTCTGCGGTTTTAACGGCACTCGGCAGTCCTTATCTGGACTGGGATTTCCGGGATCCGGAAACCGCGGTTGTGGGAGCTGCCTTTCATGTATTGGAATGGCTGTTTTTCCGATTGGCGCCTATTGTTCTTTTCGGGGCAGGCGTTGGCATTTTCCTGACATGCAGAAAACGATAAAATCGTTTTCTGCATGTCAGGATACGGACCGAAGATGATCGGCGCCGCGACCGGATAGAGCGGACGGGCAAAGAGGCGTGACGGTCGAAAATCAGTCAAATCATAAAACAAAATCGCCGGTATCAGTGTATAGAACGGGATTTTATCATAAAAACCGGCGATAACGGGTGAAAAGGAGAAATCATATGGAAATCATTGTGACAAAAAAGGCGCCCGCCGCCATCGGACCTTATTCGCAGGCGGCCGCATGCGGCGGATTTTTGTTTCTGTCGGGTCAGCTTGGCATCGATCCGAAAACGGGTGCTCTTGCCGGCGGTACGATTGCCGACGAAGCGCGTCAGGCGTGCGAAAATGTCGGTGCGATTCTGGCGGCGGCGGGACTTGGCTTTGAAAACGTGGTAAAAACCACCTGCTATCTTGTCGATATGACGGATTTTGCCGCTTTTAACGCGGTGTATGCGGAATATTTCAAAAGTCTTCCGGCGCGTTCCTGCGTCGCGGTACAAGCCCTGCCCAAAGGCGGGCGCTGTGAGATCGAGGTCGTTGCGGGAAAATGACAAAAAACGCCTGCCAGATGTTTCTGGCGGGCGTTTTTCTCTCAAATAGCGGTTGACAAATCGGATATTCTTTTGTATAATATCCAGTATACGGACGTATAAGATGCGTTGGCTCTGTCCGAGACAAAGACTTTCAGAAAAGAGGATAGCTGTGATGAAGAAACTGCCGGATACGGAATTTGATGTGATGCGGGTGATTTGGAGCAATCCCTCTCCGATTACGACGCCAGTCATCATGGAGCAGCTTGGAAAGGAACGCGGCTGGGCGGCGCCGGCCCTGATCACCATGCTGAACCGTCTGAACGAAAAGGGCTTTCTTTATTCCGAAAAAAAGGGAAAGATGCGTTACTATTATCCGCTTGTCAAAAAGCACGATTATCTGGAATTCGTGACCAACGAATTCATAGAGAAATATCACGGCGGCTCCTTTACGAGCTTTTTCGCCACACTGTTCGATGTGCGTATGGTATCCGATGAGACGTTGGATTCCTTCGTTTCCTGGGTCAAGCAGCACAGAAGGGAATTTCGCCGCTATATTCCGGACTGAACATCAGCTTTCCGTCTCGGGCGCTTCAAAGCCGTGGACAAAGCCGTTCACGTCGGCGGAGCAGACGTCTCCGGCGACGACCTTATCCTTATAAACAAGCAGGCTGATGTATACGGTGCCGTCGTAGTCCGGATAATTGGTCACCTCGTAGGTATATCTTGTGACGGTTTTTCCCTTGTATTTGGAAAGGTTCAGCCCCTGTTCCTTCTGCATCTCGTTGTAGCCGAGATACACCTTGTCGAACGATTCCGGAACGGTGACCTCTACTTCCTCGACGGGCGTTTCCTTGACCTGCCAGCCGAATTGTGAAATGAAATCGATGCGGTCGCTGTTTTCATAGATCTTGGAATAGGAAATGCTGGACGTGGGCTCAGCGTCGTCCGCATAGGTCGGGATCAACGCGACAAGCGTGATCAGCACGGCGACGGAAAGCACGATGGCGCATATGAATTTGATCGTTGCCGAACGAACCGAATATACAAACATAAGAAGATCCTCCGAATTTATATTTTCATTTGTAAAATATTTATTCGCAGGATCTTCCGTCTATGACTTTTTATTCGCTTTTTTCCGGCTTTGCGGCGGATTTTTCCTCCGCGGCCGGCGGGGTCTCCGGGTCGCCGCCTTTTTTCTTTGCTTTGGGCGCGCTTTTCGACGGCGGCTCCTTTTTTTTGTCCGGCTCTTTCTCCGGCGCCGCCTTTTTCTCCGGCTCCGCGGCGGCTTTGATCGAACGATAGGCGTGCATGGCGACGGTGCGTGCGGCGCTCGCTTTCAGTGTGTTTTCAATGGCGATAAAGCTGAGGATCTCATCGTTATGTGAGGTCTCCACTGCGAGCTTTGCCTTTTTGATCGAGGAGGCGAGCTCATTTTCATACATCCTGGCAAATTCGTCGAGGACGGCCTCGATGCTGCCCGCCGCGACACTTTGTTTGATGATGTCGGATACGGCGGAAATCTCCATGACCGGCTTCATCGCGCAGACGATGATGAGAATGGCGAGATGCGTGCGGTTGTATTTTTTGTTCTTCGGGGGCGGGAGCACGCCGCTTTTGACATAATTGTTGATCATGGAAGGGGTGAGAAGGCCTTTTCCGTCGATGTAAAGCGCACCGAGATTTTTTTCCGCGAGTCCGATGACCTGATCCATATAAAGGTCAAACTCAGGCAGCTCGCTCCATCTTGGAATGTGGATGCCGGAAACGGCGGCCGTGCTTTCTAAAAACAGTTTTTTATCCATGCTTGCCTCCCTGCGGACGAGGTTGCCGCTTTATCGTTTTTTGACCGGCGAACCGGAAAAATTTTCTTTTTGTACGTAAAATTGCAGATTATGGTTCATCATTTCTGGGTATGCTATTGTTTGGATAGGGGATCGTAAATTTTGCCGGTTCCAAGCAGAGCCGAAAACAGGCGTACCCCAAAAAATAGAGACAAATTCCGGCGGCATGCGCCTCCGGAATCGGGAACCGAGACAAATGATTCTGCGGGCACCGCGCCGGCAAACGAACAACCTGCCGGTCCCGCTGCCGGCGCTTATTTTCCGCGTAAGTTTGCGAAGGCGTACTGACCCTGCCGTTGGCCGGCCTTTATAGTATAACATTTCATCCTTGAAATTGCAAGATAAGTCGAAAAAAACAGATGATATTTTGATAAATACCATTGACATTATAAAAAATAACGTTTATAATAGTATTGAAAACCAGATGATGTGATTTTTGCAAAATAAATTTGGAGGTGTGAGATGGAAGCGATTCTGAAAAACCCGTATATCAAGACGCCAAAGAATTTTGACTTTTCCAAAATAAAAGAAGCCATTGCCGGAGGAAGCCGCCGCTTTTGCGCCGCTGTTTTTGGTGACAGCGTGCTGCGCGGGGTGATTTTTGATGAGAAGGCAGGCGGCTACCGCATGCACCGCGGACGGTTTGCCGAGGTGAAGGACCGGTTTCATCTGGATATCGAGAACAACTCTCGTTTCGGCTTTACCGTGGAGCGCGGCGCGGCGCTTCTGCGCAGGACCGTGAGTGCAGAGAACCATCCCGAATTTGTATTTCTGGAATATGGGAGCAACGACTGCAACTTCGATTGGGAAAAGGTCGCGGCGGCGCCGGACAGCGAGCATTCCCCGGCGACGCCGGCCGAGACCTTCTGCCGTGTCTATTCGGAGCTTGTCGATTATGTGATGGAATGCGGCTCCATGCCGGTCGTGGTTCTGCCGACGCCGATCGACTCCGAGAAATTTCTCACTTGGATCTGCCGCCGCGGGCTTTCCCGGGAGAACATCCTGCACTGGCTCGGCGGGGTGGAAATGATCTACCGCTGGCAGGAATATTATTCCGGACTCTGCGAACGGCTCGCGCTGGAAAAGGGCTGCCTCGTGATGGATCTGCGCACGCCGTTTTTGATCCGGCACGATTATGACAGGCTTATATGCGCAGACGGCATGCATCCGACCGAGCGGGGACATGCCATCATCGACGAAACGTTCACGCGTTTTTGGGAGGTGCTTGCTTCCGCCTCGCCTGCATGAACGATTTTCCTGTACCGATTTGGATGAAAAGGGACCACGGGCGTCATTCGGCCGCAGAAAAGGGAATGAGGAATGCGGCCCCGACCCGGAAATGGGGAAAGCCTTGCAGAGGAACCGGCGTTTCGTCCATCTGATCGACAGGCATGAAGTGCAAAAAGGATCAAAGGAAGGCTTGAGGCAGATATGCTGCTGGAAAAGCTGACGGTTCTTCCTCGTTCGGTCCCGTTATTTTGCGAATACAGGGCGCGGATGGACGGGGAATTGGAAGGGAATTGTATTACGATTTCGGCGGTGCCGAGGTCGTAATGGGACCGAGGTCCGCATGCGGATATTGCGTCGACGAGGACAGGGACTTGAAAGGCAAAACGAAATCACGATTTTCATTCGTCTTTTCGCTTTTGGTTCCATATAAAGCATGCTGCAAACGGCAAGAGTGCTATCCCCGCCGATATAAGCGACGTTATGAGCTGTTCGATAGGACTCAAACCGTGCAGCGCGACAAAGAAAAGGATTGCTGCAAGGACAAGCGGATAGGTGCAGCATAACATTATGTTTATCCATTTTTTGTCGTAATCTGTGCGCGCGGGATATTGGAGAAGCAGATGATTTCTCCTTACCAGATAGAATGCGGCCGCCGCGATTTCGCAGAGCGCTCCAAGCACGATCAGGATATCTGCCACAGGCTTTTGTGAGTAGCTGCCGGAATCGCCGAGCCTGTCCAGAATCCATCTGCCGGCTATGATTAAGATTACAGCGACGAGCTGCCACGCCATTGTGATGATACCGGTATTTTTATAGGCGGTATTTGCTTCATATTGGGCCGCTTTTTCGATTTTCGCTGATGAACCGTCATGGTTCATCAGCTCCTCGATCGATATTTGCAGGGCTTCGGCCAGCGGTATCAGCAGCGAAGTGTCGGGCAGGCTTCTGCCGGTATCACATAGTTAAAAATATTGGTGTCATTTAATCAATTTTGCCGATAAAGCGGTAGAAGATTTCTACCTCCTGTTCCCGGCTTCCGTCCTCACCTTTGACCGCTTCATGGACAACGATTT
>CALWJT010000034.1 GCA_944381075.1 uncultured Clostridia bacterium | reverse complement strand
ATATTACGAGCGATGCAAGCTGCTCCTTCGGGCGGGAGAGCTGGACGGCTTCCTCTATCACGGGAAGATGCTTTGCACGGCCGGCACGGACAGCGGACACCGCGCCACGCTCTATGAGCCGGATTTTATCCTCCTGCTGCCGGACGGCACCTATCGCATCGTGGATACCAAGGGCATCATGACCGAGGGCTTCCGGCTCAAGGAAAAGGCGCTGCGCGAGAAATATCCAAAGGTGAAGATTCTGATTGTATGAGAGAGGAGCGGCCGATGGCACGTGTGGAATACTGTCCGTATTTCCGAAAGGAAAAGCATGAGTTTTTATACTGCGAAGGATGCCGGCTTCGGTTCCTTGATAAGAAGATGCGGCGGGAGCTGGTGTATCGCTTCTGCGCATCGCCGGATGGCTTTCTCACATGTCCTATCAAAAGTGCGCTGGACGGCGCGTATGAAAGAAAATGGGAGGTTGAAGAAAATGAAAGAAAAGAAACTGAGAAAAGGAACGCCGGAATATGAGATTGCCAAGCTTCGTTATGCGGTGGAATGGCGGGAAAAATACATAGCGCAGCTCAAGCGGAATATCGAAGCCCATGAAGAACTGGAGGGAATCTATTCCGCGTGGATGGCGGCGCTCATCGGTGCGGCGGGGACGGTCGAAATCTCAAAGGGGGAGCTGTCCCGTCTGATTGCGGATAAGATTTCCTTGGAGGTAAAGGAAACGGATTCCTGTTATCAAATTTCTATCATGGAGAAGAGAGCCGAATAAGCCCCCTTTTCGATTGCTGAAATTTTTCAGAATGGCAAGGCAAGTTTTTTTGCCGAACACGCTGACTTTTCCTTTGAATTTCAAAAATATTTTCGTTTCTGTATTGCTTTTGTCCGCACAATCGTGTATAATATGGGTGGAGTTAAGTCATGATACCTTTGAAAGGAGTTTTTTGATATGGCAAAATCATCAAATCTTTATGCACGAATCGAACCGGATTTGAAAGAACAGGCAGAGAGCATTCTTGCCGCTCTCGGTATTCCTGCCTCTAATGCAATCACGATGTTTTATAGACAGATTGTTTTAAACAAAGGACTGCCCTTTGAGGTGAAACTGCCGCCGTCTCCGCTTGACATCCGTCTTATGACGGCGGAGCAGCTCGATGCAAAACTTGCGAAAGGATATGAGGATATCGAGCAAGGACGCACAATTCCTATGGAACAGGCTTTTTCCGAAATCCGTAAGACGTTATATGACATATAAAATTGAAATTGCCGAAACGGCGAAACAAGATTTGCTCGACATTTTTTTATATATCACAAATGATCTTGGGTCACCGCAGTCAGCGGCGGGACAGCTTAACCGCTTGGAAAAAGCGATTGCCTCTTTGGACCGGATGCCGGAGCGATTCCGTAAATATGAAAAAGGGATATGGCAGGAGCGAAATCTGCGTATCATGCCTGCCGACAATTATCTTGTCTTCTATATTCCGAATCATGACAAAGCCACCGTTACCGTTATACGCGTCATGTATGGCGGACGGGACATTGACAGACATCTGAGAGAACTGGGACAGCAAACAAATAACCTATGATGGAGCCGAAAACCCGGCTCTTTTCTTTTTGCCCGGACTTTTCAGGCTTTTTTGCGAAAAAACGGTCCTATAGGGGGGCCGACAAACAAATTTTTATCTTTTATAATGGATTTATCAGGGAAGTCCCATGAAAGGAGGGATAGGATGCCTGAGAAGAGGGAGAGAACAGGCGACGGAAGATGGAAAAAGGGAAGCTCCGGAAATCCGGGCGGAAGGCCGAAAAAGCCTGAGATTTTGAAAACCGCAGGACCGCAGGCGCTCCACATGCTTGTTGCGATGATGAACGATGAAAAGACGCAGGACAAACTCCGCGCCGACATCGGAAAATGGCTTTGTGAAATGGAATACGGAAAGCCGAAGCAGGCGGTGGATATGGACGCGGAGGTCTCGGGCGGCGAGGTATCCGTCCGGTTTGAGGGGGAGCTTGCGGAATGGGCGAAATAAAGGCGCCGATCTTCGATAAATTGCAGCATGAGACGCCGAATCCGAAGCAGGTGGAATTTTTCCTGTCAAAGGCAAAGCATATCGCATACGGCGGCGCGCGCGGAGGCGGAAAATCATGGGCGATGCGCCGGAAATTTGTGATGCTCGCAATGAATTATGCCGGTCTGCGGCTGCTGCTTCTGCGGCGGACGATGCAGGAGCTGCGTGAAAATCACATATTGCCTTTGCAGGCAGAGCTTTATGGATACGCGCGGTACAAGACCGACGAGAAATGCTTTCTATTCCCGAACGGCTCCCGTCTGGTGCTTGGATACTGCGACAACGAGAATGACAAGCTGCAGTATCAGGGACAGGAATACGATGTTATTGGCTTCGAGGAGGCGACAAACTTCCGCGAGGAGTGGATGGTTTTTATCGCGACCTGTCTGCGCACGACACGCACGGACTTTTCTCCGCGCATCTATTACACCTGCAACCCCGGCGGCGTCGGACATGGATACATCAAGCGCCTGTTCATCGACAAGGTGTATAAAGAGAACGAGCACGCCTGTGATTACGTGTTTATCCCAGCTAAGGTTTACGACAACAAGGTCCTCATGGATGCCGATCCGGACTATGTGGCGCGCCTTGCGGCACTGCCTCCGGAGAAGCGAAAAGCGCATCTTGACGGGGATTGGAACGTTTACGAAGGCCAGGTCTTCGAGGAGTTCCGAGACGACCCGGAGCACTATTTGGAGCGAAAATGGACTCATGTGATTTCCCCGTTTGTGGTTCCGAAATCATGGGTCAGATATCGCTCGTTCGACTTCGGATATGCGAAGCCGTTTTCCGTCGGATGGTGGGCGGTGGACTTCGACGGCAGGCTCTACCGTATTTTGGAGCTTTATGGCGCCGCGGCGCCCGATGTCGGCATCAAGTGGTCGGCGGATGAGATTTTCGCAGAGGTAGCCCGCATCGAGCATGAGCATCCGCAGCTTGCGGGCCACCGCATTTTCGGGATCGCAGACCCTGCCATCTGGGAAAAATCCTCCGGCATATCGGTAGCGGAGGTCGCGGAAAAATACCGCGTGTATTTCGACAAAGGGGACAATAAGCGGATCCCGGGATGGATGCAGGTGCATTACCGCCTGCGGTTCGATGAAAACGGAATCCCGATGATGTATTTCTTTGAAAA
>CALWJT010000033.1 GCA_944381075.1 uncultured Clostridia bacterium | reverse complement strand
AGAAAGGAGAAATTTCTATGTGTAAACGTATCATTTCTTTTGCGGTGTGTATGGCGTTTGTTTCCATATGCTTCTTAGCGGGATGCGGCACCGTATCGGAACCAACAACAGACTCTTTCTCGACCGAATCGACGTTGCCCAGTACGGATACTTCTGCTTCGGAAGGAACAGAAACGTCTTCTTCGTCTGGTGATTCACAGGTAACCACGGAACCGCCGCACACGGATCCGTTAAGACCTTATGTAATAACTTTCACAGAGGATGGTGTCGAGTATTCGTTTCAATATGATCTTGCCACTAAGGAAACGACGCTTTTTGATATTTATTCGGAAAAGGAGACGGTCATTGTTCCTGCCGGATTTGAAGACGAATTTCAGTATTGGCGAATATCCAGACTTTCTTCCTCCGCGCTCACGTATCTTGTGGCTGTAAAAAAGCTTGTACTCAGCGAGGGCATTGAATGGTTGGATCCGAATTTTCCGCCTTCCTTGCAGGCCAACTTAGAGGAGCTGTATCTGCCGGCATCTCTGCAGATTCTTGGCACCGGATATGAGAATGGTGAGGACTTTCTCGGAAATCTGCTTTCTGTAAAGAAAGGGATTTACGTCGATGACGCGAACCCCTGGTACTGCGATGTGGATGGCGTGCTCTTCACAAAGGATATGTCCATTCTGCTGAAAGCGCCGGAGAATATGGGCACGGAAACCTACACGGTGCCGGACGGCGTACGCGTCCTTTATTCATATGCCTGTTCGGATATGTCCCTGAAAAATTTGATTCTGCCGGAAGGGCTGCTTGCTATCAAGGAACATGCCCTAACCTACTGCTCGTCCATCCGAAAGCTTGATATTCCTGCCTCGGTTGTCCGAATCGACAAGGAGTCGTTACCGAGCTTTTTAACAGAAATCACAGTCTCGCCGAACAATCCGAATTTTCATGTGGAGATCACGGAAGACGGGCGGATGCGGCTTTATGACAAATACGGTGAGCTGATTTATACGACGCAAGCACCATAATCTTTTGCCCTTTCCTAAGGGACGCGAAGAGCGCTCAAAATAAATAAAAAGAAGGGAGAGAGGACGCCTTTTGCGTCCTCTCTCCCTTCTTTTTAAGTGAGAACATGCAAAAGTCCTTTCCCGAAAGAGGGAAAGGACCAAGCTTTTTCCAAATCCGAAATCAGATTCTCTCGACTTTGCCGGCACGCAGACAACGCGAGCAGACCGTAACAGTTTTGTGAGTTCCGTTTACTACGGCGCTGACCTTTCTGATATTGGGCTTCCACGTTCTGCTTGTTTTGCGGTTGGAGTGGGAGACGTTATTGCCGAACGTGACGCCCTTTCCGCAGTACATACATTTTGCCATCTTCCTGCACCTCCCTCGAATGTTTGGATTATCTCAAACAAACGGATAAAGCTCCGTTTATGAGTCATCATAACGCAGTGTTCTTTATTATAGCATAGCTTTTCCGAAAAATCAAGTGTTTTTTTCTTTTCTGGCGGTCTTTCCCTAAAATATTTATTCTGGAAGCGCCATATTTTCCGGCAGAAAGGCTTCCAGCCGGTTGATTTTGAAGCCCTTGCCCGAGAAATTCCTTTCATATTCCGTCATGATGTTGTCCTTTGCCCACTCGCTTGCGTGAAGATCTCTCGTAAGGCTGCGGATTTGGAATCCGGCCGATTCAAATTCAGATATGGAAAAATCAAACAATTCGGAATTATCAGTCTTAAATTCGACCACTGCCCCTGGGGAAAGGAGCTTGGAAAGGCGCATCAGCGATTCTCTGTGAGTAAGCCGCCTTTTTGCGTGACGTGCTTTGGGCCAGGGGTCGCAGAAATTGAGATAGAGACGGGAAGCACAGCGCGCCGGAAGCAGGCGGGGAAGATACTCTGCGTCACAGCAGAGAAATTTTACGTTGTCGAGCTGCAGCGTCTTGGCTTTTTCTGCGGCGAGAAGGATGACGTCTCCTACCCGTTCCACGGCAAGAAAGCTTATCTGCGGATTTCTTTGGGCGAGCGTTGTAATAAATGTCCCCTTGCCGCAGCCGATTTCCAGACGGAACTCCGATGCTTCCGGACAAATTTCCGGAAGGGAGACCGGCTCCGGCGCCGTTTTGTCAAACGGCAGGAAAAGTCCGCTGCATGCCGCACGTCGAGATTCTCCGTTTTTTCGTTTTCGTACCCGCATGGTCATACCTCTCTGAAAAGTGAGATTTGAAAAAGCCGTCGAATTCGGCCGAAGCTATTTTATCATATAAAACGCCGGCATGCAAGTCTGCGGCGGAAATTTTCTATCCTAAACGGCGTTTTGCGGCCGCTTTCCATAGAAGAAAAATAAAATCCGGCAGGCTTTGAAAAAATAGGCCTGTAGAAAAGATATGGACCTAAAAAAGAGAAACCGCTTTTTTGTTTCGTGAATAAAATCCGGGGATCCGGAGAAAATAGGGAATGTCGAAAGATAAAAACATTGACAGATAATCATGAAATGATAAAAACGTACCGTAAGACGGACGTTTTGAATGAGAATCGGAGGTTAATATTATGCTCGACAGAATTGCGCTTATTCTTACTATCATAGGCGCGCTCAACTGGGGAAGCATCGGTCTTTTCCGCTTCGATATCGTCGCGTGGATCTTCGGCGGTCAGGATGCTCTGGTCAGCCGGATCGTATATACGATCGTAGCCCTTGCGGGGATCTGGTGTATTTCTCTTCTTTTCCGTGAACGCGATACGGAAGAAATTACGGGCGACGTCAGATAAAGCGCCATATTCAGGGAAAACCCGGCGGATCCTTTGTTTCAAAGACCGTCGGGTTTTCCTTTTTTCGGGAACAGTGTACACAGGAGGATAGGGCTTTTGACTGATCTTTACTTTTGCAATCATCTAAACAAGCTGCCATTTTGTCGGCACAAAGCATTTTTACATTTTTAAGTTGAAGTCAAACAGATCTTTTTCATTCAAATTTTCTGATGTAATCCTCTAAATTCTCGCTTTTAGGAAAGATTCGCCTAAAATTATCGACGATATCTTTGTTTTTGCTGAAAATCAAAACAAACGAACTGTCCCACAGAACAATTTCAATCTCTGCAAGTGGATGCTGCATCGTTAAAGGAAGCTTCCAAAAGCCTTCATAACCGTCCGCATAGGGCCGACCGTATTTCAGGATTTCGGATAAAGAAATGGTTTTATCGAAGCCACATAAAACTGCCCAAATCCATTGAAAATTCTCTGTACAAATAAGGCTGGTAAGATCTTCATCGCTTATCCAGCAATATTCTCTGTTTAGCATGGCATCGGTTTTGGAATATTTGGAATAACAAACACAGTCAGTTATGAACCAGTTGTATTTTGTTTGCTTGCTGCCAATAGAATCAAGTGCCTTTTTAAGGTCGATATGATACTTTTGGCCCTTTTGATGGATGGCACCATAAACGATTTTTCTCACCTCCCCAAATTTAATCGGTCGGATTTTTGAGAGCGTCACTCGGCATATCACAGGTGGTTTTGCGATGGCGTTTTCAAAGGGTGAAATCTTTATCCTATTTCGGGCGGGTATAATGGCTATTTGCCGGAGTTCTTGCAGGGGGGCTCCTCGTTTTAATATTTTTCCGTCTGCTACTCATGCAAAAACCATTTCGAAAAGCTTGGCTGATCTTTTGCACTTTCGAGGCTAGGACACGCGGGTTGCATCGCTTTCTTTCCCTTTATTTCGTAGCAGAAATGCATGGGCTCGAAAGAGTGTTTCGACGGAAATATCGCTTTGTTCTCCCCAAAGGGAAGCGGACGGCGTGGACCGGGATTTTGCGAAAAAGCCCGTACCCTTCGCTTTTAAGAAGGAAATTTTTGTATTATTCTATTTTTTCAAATGGAGCCGGAATTGCCCCCGTGTAACGGTAAAGGCAGAGATGGGAATCAAATTCTCCATTTTGTCCGTGATCCTCGGAGAAGTAGAAGCGTCCGTCTCCAAGAGAGGCCATGCCGGTGCTTCCATACCGGAATTCATAGCCGTAAATCCCGGAGCTCTTATCAAAAAGCCCCGCTTGCTTTAGGGACAGCACTTCGCCCGTCATGCCGGCATGACCGACAAGCGCCTTTTTTTGCGGCGGCTGCTTTCCGTCGATGACGAACAGGGAATAGTTGGGATACTGCTCCTTGCGTCCGCGATAGACCGCCATGAAGATATCCCCTGTATAGGGGTCGTATTCCAGGTTCTGGACGCCGAATTCCGTGTTTCCCGTGCGGACAAAATAACGCGCATCACAATGTTCGGGACCTGCCGCGTGGATATTTTCGGAAGTCAGGACCGTTTCGTATGGGAAAAGCGTTTCCGGCCGATACGACAGAAGGACCTGATAATCGTTGTCGGTACGGGTTTTGTCGCCGTAGATCCCGTATGCGACGAGCAGCCGCCGCTCCCCGGTCCCGGGAACGGGAGCGAAGGTGATCCCGTCGATGCCGGAACAGCCGAAACGATGTTCTATCGGTTTTCCGTGATCCTCCAAGACGGCCAGGTAATCTTCGACTGCCTCTTTAAGCCAGACGGTCGTCATAACGTTGTCCCCCTCGGCACTCATATCCGGACGGATGATTTTTTCTCCGTCAAAGATCGCAATATAAAAAGCATTTTTTATTTGTCCGTCAAGGCCGAGGCTCTTCAAAATCCCCTTGCCGATGACATCGTTTTTGTATTCCAGAGAAGCGTAGATGCGCCCGTCTGCGCGGTTATAGGCAAGGCATCCGAGATGCCCGGTAAAGCCGCGCACGGAGCCGACGAGCTTTCCCGACATATCGAGCTTTATCAGAATCGTGGTAAAGGAACAGTAGATGTATCCTCCCTCCAGGTCGACGGCGATGCCCTGAATGTGGCCTTCGCGCCATTTTCCGGTATAAATGTCAGTGGGCAGCGTATAAAAGCTCATATTTTCCTCTTTTCTCGACAGCTCTGCCGGAAGGGAGCTGCTGTATGGTAAAATATATGACAGGGCGCCATATATATGGCCGAAGCTCGGCGGTCTCTCTTATTCAAGGATGGCGAGAAAATCCGACATTGCCATATCCCGCACGACGTAGCTGCGGGGCAGACGGGTATTGGGATAATGCTCTTCGCTCGGACGGTCCGTCGTGTAGCAGTATTCATATCCGCATTCCGCAGCGACAAGTTCTACTGTGCTGTTGTACGCCCCGTTGGGGTAAGCGAGCGCACATACCGACTCTCCGGTCAGAGACTCGATCCGTCTTCGGGATTCGGTAAGCTCAAGCCGGATTCCTTCCTCGTCCAGCGAGGTCAGCTTTTCATGCGACTTGGTATGGCTCGCAAAACGGACATGTCCGCTCTGCTGCATTTCGCGGATCTGTTCTTCATTCAAATGCCCCTCGGCGCCGATGAAATCGGAAATGAGAAAAATCGTCGCTTTCATATCATATTTTTCAAGCAGGGGCAAAACATTGGTATAATTGTCCGCGTAGCCGTCGTCGAAGGTGATGACCACGCACGGCTCACCGTGCGTGCGGACGAGCTCGTCCGCAAATATGGTCTTATAGCCGAGACGCTGGATTTCAGCGAGCTGCGCTTCAAAATCGGCGACCCGTACAAAGAGATATTCGTTGGGTCCATAGGTTTCGTCGGATACCAAATGATAAAGAAGGACCTTGGTGTTGTCCGTGTAGGTATAAGGCTTTCCGCCAAAGACTCCGGTAAAGAAAAAGATGCCGATCGTGATGAAAATGGCGGCGATCAGCGACGCAAGCGTAATGGCGCGCGCACGGGAGACGCTCCGCGGGAGCGCCGTATTTCTTTTTTTCACAGTTTCAGATGCTTCTGTCTTCTGCTGACAGCAAACTAAGTTATGGTTCATTGGATTTTGTTTGGGTACGATCCTTTCCGAAATGGAGGACCGGTAGCGTACCGCCTTTCCCTCCGATGCAGGCCGGCAGCTTGCCGTCCCGCTTTTCTGTATATGTATATTCTATCAATTCATCGGACCGACTATCCGCGGTTTTTGCATTTGCCGGCGCTTCTTTTTTACAGGCATAAGCGCCGGCCGCCGCTGCTCTTCTGGACTCCGGGACGCTCCGCTGAGGCTGCGGCCTCGAATTGCTCGCGCCGCAGGCCCTTTTCCTGTATATTCTATCCTGTTTTATCGGGGATGTCAAGGATTTTACACAGAATGATTTGCTTTGAGGAGAAGGAGGCGTCCTGCGCGCACACTTCCTATTTTCAGAAGGCGGCTCCTTGGGGCCAAGATTCCGGCGAGGAGGGCTGCTCGGCTCTTGAAACGATATCCCGTCTGTGAAGGGCTGCGCGCGGTATCTTTCCCTTCCGGCTTTAAATATGATTTCAGCGGCGCATGCCTCCCTAAGGCAAGTGCAGGGGCCGTGATTGCTGAGGGACGCATATGAATGCCCGTGCTTCCTGTTATAAGAAAACAAAGGGAGCTTGGATGTTTCTTCTCCTTCCATCGAAATCAGGCCTGAAGCTTGCTGCCGGCGGGAGGGGATGCGGAAAATTTGTGAGCGATGCCTTCTGAGATATCAAGGATTTCCGCTGCGGAGAGGAAGTTGCCTTTTCCATCCGGAAATAGCAGGGCCGGAACGAATTTTTTATCTAAAATTTGATATTTTGTTCATAATTTACCCATAATTCTAAGATTTATGTTCATACATATTTAAAAACCCATGCTTGTATAACTTTATCCTGCTCTGGACAAAATATCCATATCGAAAAAAGAAAGGAATTGCGATTATGAAAAAAGTCGGAATCACATTTTTCATTTTATGCCTGCTTCTTTGTCTTAGCATCTCGGCAAACGCTGCCGGACTTTTGTCGCCTGCCATTTCGGTGATGCAGGAAGATACGGTAATGATCAAAACGGGCGTGGGAACCAATACGGTATCCTTTGACGCGGAGGATTTTGCAGAGCTTCTCGGCGATGAGGACTTTCTCGCCATAGAGATCACGGAGCTGCCGGAGGTATCGGACGGCGTTCTGAAGCTTGGCGCCGTGGACGTGACGCCGGGCCAGCTGATTTCGTACGACGCGCTCGCGGCACTCCGGTTTGTCCCGGCGGAGGAAGGCGCGGTCGCATCGTTCCAGTTCAAGCCGTACGGGGACCGTTATGAAAATTCGTTTGAATGTACGGTCTGTATGCTGGACGCACTGAATTTTGCACCGACCGCAGTCGCCGCGGAGCTTGACGCAAAGGAAGCCATTCCGGTTTATGCTTCCCTTTCCGCAGAGGATCCTGAGGGCGATGCCGTGACGTACAGGATCGTGGAAAAGCCGAAAAAAGGGACGCTGAAGCTTACGGATAAAAAAACGGGCGCCTATTGCTATACAGCCGACGAGGGTTCTCATGGCAGAGACAGCTTCACCTATGTGGCGGTGGATTCATACGGCAATCAGTCTGAACCGGCGACGGTGAGCATTACGACGACGGAAAATAAGACGGGGATCGTCTATACCGATCTTATCGGGAGCGAATATCAGCTTCCGGCCGTCGCTATGGCGGAAATGGGCGTGATCGTAGGCGAGCAGATCGGAGAGGAGCAGTACTTTTATCCGGATAAAACGGTTTCCCGAGCGGACTTCCTTATCATGGCGATGAACGCGATGGGGATCGATCCTTCTCTGTTTGCAGCGGATGAATCCGGCTTTGCCGACAGTGCCGAATTTACAGAGTATCAGAACGAGTATATTTCTGCCGCGCAGGGACTGGGGATTGTCGTCGGAGTCGATACGGAGCAGGGCAGATGCTTCCTGCCGAACGAGACCATCACGTCCGCGCAGGCGGCGACGGTAATCAGCCGAATTGCCGCGCTGGAGGGGCTTTCCTTCGGCGATGCCGTTTATGCGTCCGTCGGGACGGATGACGAAATATCCGATGACGGCTATGCGATGTTAGCGTCCGTCGGACTTGCCGCCTCTGAGGACAGAGACGCCGCGCTGACACGGGCGGATGCGGTCTCTCTTCTCTATACGCTGACCTGTATGCAGTAAGGCTCGGCGAAAAAACGGGAAATCGTTAGATTTCCCGTTTTTTCTTGCAATATTCTTGACAAGAGGATTTGCCGCATGCTATAATAAATTTACCTGCATACTTGTATTGGGATATAGCCAAGTTGGTTAAGGCACAAGACTTTGACTCTTGCATTCCGCTGGTTCGAGTCCAGCTATCCCAGCCAATCGAGCCGGCAGAGCAGACAGTAAGACGGCTGTCTGCTCTGCCGGTGTTTTTCGTTGGAGCCGTCGGCAGTCCCCTTCAGGCTGAAATCCCTTGCTTTTTGCGGCAGACAGCATGGAATCGGAAAATTTGTCGTCGAACCCCGCGGGTTTCGACGATTTTTTTGTTCTTTGCATTTTTAGTCACCTTTGGGATTTCTAACCCGTATCCTATCCGATATAGTAATGTAAATCTATGTTATATCAGTTAGGAGACGGTAAAAATGAAAATTTCAGGAGAAAAGGGCAGGGCAAATTCCTGCGGCGTGCGTATTCATGAAAAACGGCTGGAGCTCGGATATTCTCAAAACGATCTGGCAATCAGGCTTCAACTCATCGGCCTGAATGTCACGCAAAAGACGATCAGCAGAATTGAGACAGGCGACAGGATCGTTCCGGATTATGAGCTGCCGTATTTCGCAAGGGTTTTAAACGTTTCGGTCGAATATCTGCTCGGGCTGACCTCTGAGTAAAAAAACGGCTATTCATAGGACTGTGCTCGGAAATGACCTTGACTTCCTTAAAAAAGTTCGCATATGATAGAGAAAAATCGCTTGACAATGGTACGAATTCGTATTATACTATTAAAGTACGGATTCGTACTAAGGGGGTCGGGATGAAAAAGGCAGAAGAGATGGCACGGAAGGTCGTTCTTGCAACGACGAAGATCGACGGCGCATATTACCTGTTTGCAAGAAAACTTGGCATGAAGGAGCATATTCTCACGGTGCTGTATGCGCTTGACGACGGCAAGCCTCACACGCAAAAGCAGATCGGAGAGGACTGGCTGATCCCGAAAACGACCGTCAACACCTGTGTAGGAGAGCTTGTGGACAGCGGCTATGTCCGTCTGCTTGCCGGAGCGGGGACACGGGAGAAAACGATCGTGCTTACCGAGGAGGGAAGGCTTTACACCGAGCGCATCATGAAATGCGTTTACGAATCGGAGCGGGCGGCGATGGAGCGCACGCTTGAGGCTTATTCCCCTGAATTTGCCGAAGCTGTCGACTATTTTGCCGAATGTATCCGCGACGAATTCCGAAATCGGTTGTCAAAGGAAGGTCATGATTAGGGTTTTATGAATTCCCACGCATTGTTTACCAGAAAGCCGCCGCATAAGCTTTTCTTTTTTGCGGCGATCCCGGGTGCTGTCAGTATGCTGGCGTCGGCGCTGTACCAGCTTGTCGACGGCATTTTTGTCGGGCAGTTCCTCGGAGAAACGGCATTTGCGGCGCTCAATCTCGCCATGCCGTTCGTCATTATCAATTTTGCGCTTGCCGATCTGATCGGCGTCGGTTCTTCCGTTCCCATATCCGTTGCGCTGGGAAAGAAGGAGGACGAAAAAGCGAATCAAATTTTTACCTGCGCCTGTCTGATGATTGTAGGCACAGGTATTCTTATGGGCATTTTGCTTTACGCGCTGGCGCCGCTCTTCATGATGGCCATGGGCGCGGAGGGCGCGTTTGCCGAATATGCCGTGCAGTATCTGCGCGTATATGCGATCTGCTCGCCCGTCACCACGATCGTTTTTGCGATGGATAATTATCTTCGCATCTGCGGGAAGGTCGGCGTGAGCATGTTCCTCAATATTCTTATGTCCGTTCTCAGCGCGGGACTTGAGTTCTTGTTCCTTTTCGTTTTGGAATGGGGCATTGCGGGCGCGGCGCTCGGGACCTGCCTTGGCATGTGCGTCTGTGCGCTGGCCGCACTTGTGCCGTTCTTTTGCGGACGCATGCAGCTCCGGTTTCGGCGGCCGCGGTTCCGTCTTTCCATGATCCGGGAGATCGTCGCCTGCGGAAGTCCGAACTTTCTCAACAACATCGCGGGACGCATTACTTCGATTTTGATGAATTTCCTGCTTGTCCGGCTGGGAACGGCGTCCGGCATCGGCGGGGAGGCTGCGGTATCCATTTACGGGATCCTGATGTATGTGGAGGGCTTTATCCAGCCGCTGCTTTACGGTACCTGCGATTCGCTTCAGCCGGCAGTCGGCTGCAACTGGGGCGCGGGAAAATATTCACGCGTGAGAGCCATTGAAAGATATTGTTTTGCAGGCAGCGCCGTGATCTCCTTGCTGTCTGTCTTTGTGATCCTTTTGTTCCCATCTCAGATCGCTTCTCTTTTCATGGAGGAGGCGGATGCTGCATTCGCAGGCGAAGCGGTGCTTGCTTTGCGGCTGTTTGCCTTTACCTATGTGACAAGATGGTTTTCGTTTGCCGCGCAGAGCTATATGCTTGCGGTGGAAAAGCCGCTTGCTGCTTCGATGATTTCCGTTTCCACGGCGCTTGTCTTTCCGGTGCTGCTGATTGCGGCGCTGTGGCCGCTGGGACTGCGGGGACTCTGGCTCAATTTCGCGGGGACTGCGGTGCTGTCGGGCATCCTTTCACTGTTTGTCCTTCTGCGGTTCCATAGGGAAATGAAAAGACGCATAGCGGCACAGGAGAGAGTTGATTCGGAGGATCGGTATGCTGTACATGAAGAAAATCGATGAAAACTCAGAGATAAGAGAGAAAATCGAGCGGCTTTGCCGGAACGCTTTCCCTGCAAATGAACGAAGACCGCTGGCTCCCCTGCTTTCCGACCGCTCGGGATGCGGCGAGGTGTTTGCATTTTTCGAGGAGGAAACGTTTGTCGGATTTGCCTGCCTGCTCAGCGTTTGGGATATTTCCCATCTGATTTATTTTGCTGTGTGCGATTCGCTGCGCGGCAAAGGCTATGGAACGGCGGCGCTTTCGCTGCTGCGGGATGAAAAGCGCGGATATCGGCTCATCGCGGATATCGAAGAGGTTCGCGAGGCGGCGAATGCCGTCCAGCGAAGACGCCGCCGGGATTTCTACCTGCGGGCCGGATATACGGAATCCGAGGTCGTCTACGACTGGAGGGGAGAACGCTATCGGATCCTTGTCTGCGGCGGCACGATAGACGCCGACGAATTTGAAGCCTTTTGGCGTGAAATAGAGCGTCAAAACCGAGTTTTGGCCATGTACTGACGTCTGGATCGGGGCGCGGCATATCCTTCGCTTAAAGGGAACGTTTGTCATCGGGAAGCTTCCTTTTCCAGAGATTTATCCTGCCGGAGCCTTGACTTTCCTTTCTTTTTTATGGTATAATATAATAATCTTTTCAAGGAAAAGCGGCGGTGCCGGCAGGAAAACAGGCTGTGCGGGCCGGCCGGACAGAAGCAGAGGAGTGCAATTCAAAAGAAGAAGGAAAACCATGGGCGAAAACAAGATACTTTCACGGAAGCTGAATACGAAGAGTCCTGTCGACGTCGGGATCGACCTCGGGTCTACCACGGCGAAGCTGGTTGTCATAAAGGACGGCGAGGTTGTCTATCATTGCTATGAGAGACATTTTGCCAAGGTCCGCACAAAGGTGCTGGAGCTTCTCCGGCGTGTGCGCGGGCTTTTTGGCACGGATGCCGAGATTCGCTGCGCCGTATCCGGCTCCGCAGGGCTCGGAATGGCGAAGGCGGCAGGGCTTCCCTTTGTACAGGAGGTTTTTGCCACGGGTGAGGCCGTGCGTTCGCTGGAGCCGGATACCTCGGCCGTTATCGAGCTTGGAGGCGAGGATGCCAAGGTCATTTTCTTTGAGGGCGGCCTCGACGAGCGTATGAACGGCTCCTGTGCGGGCGGCACCGGCGCCTTCATTGACCAGATGGCGACGCTTCTCGACGTTACGACGGACGAGATGGACAAAATGAGCCTTTCTGCGACGCGAGTTTATCCGATCGCGTCGCGCTGCGGCGTTTTTGCGAAATCGGATATTCAGCCGCTTCTCAATCAAGGTGCGGCAAAGGAAAATATTGTTGCCAGCATCTATCACGCCGTGGTGAATCAAACGATCTCAGGATTGGCGCAGGGACGAAAGATCGAGGGAAAGGTCATGTTCCTCGGCGGTCCGCTGCACTTTTTAAAGGGACTTCAGAAAAGCTTTATGGAAAGCTTGCATCTGGACGCCGAGCATGCGGTTTTTCCGGATTATGCCCTGTATGCCGTCGCACTGGGGGCGGCGCTTTACGCTGACAGAGAGATAAAAGCGTATCCATACGAAGAGCTGGAGGAGGCAGTCCTGCGCGCGGCGTCGGAGAAGGCGACGGTATCCACGCTCCCGCCTCTGTTTGAAAATGAGGAGGAATACCGGCACTTTGCCGAAAGGCATGCGAAAGCCGCCGTTTTGCATGCGGATATTGCCGCCTATGCGGGCGATGCCTATCTCGGCATCGACTGCGGCTCCACGACGACCAAGCTTGCGCTGATCGGAGAGGACTGTGAGCTCCTTTATTCTTACTATGATTCCAACCGCGGGAATCCGGTTGAGATCGTAAAGGAGCAGCTTTTGAAGATTTACGCGCTTTGCGGGGAACGCATCCGCATCCGCGCAGGCGCAGTCACGGGCTACGGCGAGGAGCTGATCCGCCATGCGTTCCATGTGGACTTCGGTATCGTCGAGACCGTAGCGCATTTTACGGCGGCGAAATATTTTGAGCCGGATGTCGATTTTATCCTCGATATCGGCGGGCAGGACATCAAGTGCTTCAAGATCCGCAGGGGAGCGATCGACAGCATCATGCTCAATGAAGCGTGCTCGTCCGGCTGCGGCTCGTTCATCGAAACGTTTGCTCGTTCGCTGGGCTATGGCGTCGAGGAATTCGCAAGGCTCGGACTTTTTGCGAGAGCGCCCGCTGACCTTGGCTCCCGCTGCACGGTTTTTATGAATTCCTCCGTCAAGCAGGCGCAGAAGGACGGCGCAGGTGTAGACGACATTTCGGCGGGGATCTCTCTTTCCGTTGTGCGCAATGCGATCTACAAGGTCATCCGCGCCGCCTCGCCCGACGAGCTGGGGGAAAAGATCGTCGTACAGGGCGGGACCTTCTGCAACGATGCGGTGCTCCGCAGCTTTGAGATGCTGATGGGAAAGAATGTGATTCGTCCTGCGATCGCCGGCCTGATGGGAGCATACGGCGCGGCGCTGTACGCAAAGGACGCCTGTGAAGAGCAGGCATCCTCCATGCTCGGAGCATCGGAGCTTGCCGCCTTTACCTATCGTTCGACCGCGACGGTGTGCGGCGGATGCGGAAATCACTGCCACCTGACCGTCAATCTCTTCCGCGGGACGGAAAAATACATATCCGGCGCAAAATGCGAAAAAGGGGCGGGGCTTCCCGCCGGAAAAAGAGAAGAGCTGCCGAATCTTTACCGTTTCAAGCAGGAGCGGCTTCTCGCGCTGTTCCGCTCGCCGGGGCCGGCGCATCCCCGCGGGACGATCGGGCTTCCGGCGGCGCTTGGCATGATGGAGCTTGCGCCGCTTTGGCATGCGCTTTTTACCGAGCTTGGCATCCGCGTGATTTTTTCTGGATTTTCTTCTCGGGAGATGTATACGCTGGGGCAATACTCCATTCCGTCGGACACGGCGTGCTATCCGGCGAAGCTGATGCACGGGCATATCGAAACGCTGATCGCTGAAAAGCCGGATGCGATCTTCTATCCGTGCCTGACGTATAATGTCGATGAGAAAATCGCGGACAACCATTTCAACTGTCCCATCGTCGCCTATTACTCTGAGCTTTTGGCGGGGAATATGGAAGCCCTGAAAAAGGTGACGTTCCTTTATCCGTATCTGCATATCAACGACCCGAAGAAATTATCAGAGCAGATTTTGGAAATGGTAGAGGGATGGTTTGGACATTTCCGCCCTGCGGACGTCCGGCGCGCTGTGGCTGCCGGCTTTGCGGCGTATGAGAAATGGATGGCGGATATCCGCCGCGAGGGGGAGCGTGCGATCCGCTATGCAAGAGAGCACGGGAAACGCATCATGATCCTTGCCGGCAGGCCGTATCATGTCGATCCGGAAATCGGGCACGGCATCGATAAGCTTGCATCTTCGCTCGGCTTTGTGGTGGTGAGCGAGGACAGCGTTGCCGGCCTTGCGGAGCCGGCGCATGTGAACGTCCTCAACCAGTGGACCTATCACGCAAGACTGTATAATGCCGCAAAGTATGCGGCGGCGCATGAGGATACGGAGCTTGTCCAGCTTGTTTCCTTCGGCTGCGGGCTGGATGCCATTACGACGGACGAGGTCCGTTCGATCCTGGAGGAGCACGGAAAGCTGTATACGCAGATCAAAATCGACGAGATCACCAATCTCGGCGCTGTCACCATACGCCTGCGCAGCCTGCTCGGCGCGCTGGAGCTTTCAGACAGAGAACGCAGAAAAGGAGGAAAAGCCGGATGAAGCAGTGTACGGAAGGGTCCTGCGCGGCCTGCGGAATATCGGCAAAGGAGGAAGCGGGACGGGTCCTTTTTACAAAAGAGATGAAGAAGACCCATACCATCCTGTTCCCGACGATGCTGCCCATGCATTTTCGTCTGATCTCAAAGATCTTCAACGATTATGGATATCAGACGAGGCTTCTGGAAAACGGCACACATGGAGACATTCAGCGGATCATCGATGCCGGCCTGAAATATGTCCACAACGATACCTGCTATCCGGCGGCGCTTGTCATCGGGCAGTTCATCGACGCGCTGGACAGCGGGGAATATGACGTGCATAAGACGGCTCTGATGCTCTTTCAGACCTGCGGCGGCTGCCGTGCCTCGAATTATCTTCCGCTTCTGCGCAAGGCGCTGAAAAAGGCGGGATACGGTTTTATTCCCGTGATTTCACTCAATTTTTCAGGGATCGAGAAAAATCCGGGCTTTCATATTACGCTTCCGATGCTGCACCGCGCTGTATATGCGCTGCTTTACGGGGATCTTTTGATGACGCTTGTCGCGCAGTGCCAGCCCTATGAGACGGAAAAGGGAAGCACGCAGGCGCTGGCGGAAAAATGGGTCGAAAGGCTGACGCACGGACAGCAGGGAAGGATCCGGTATGCGCAGGTGAAGGAAAATTACCGCGCAATGCTTGCGGATTTTGCCGCTCTGCCCCGCCGGAAGGAAAAGCGGGTGCTGGTAGGGATCGTCGGGGAGATTTTTGTCAAGTATTCACCGCTCGGCAACAACAATCTGGAAGAGTTCCTGATTTCCGAGGGCGCTGAGACCACGATGGGCGGACTCTGCGACTTTCTTCTTTATATCCTTTTCAATATCGGGATGGACCATACGCTTTACGGCACCGGCGCGCTTGCTGCCGGCGCGGCACGCGCGGCGAGTCGCTATATGACAAAGCGGCAGGACGATATGATCCGCGCCGTGCGGGAGCAGGGCGTTTTCCGCGCGCCGCCTGCCTTCCGGCAAACGGTAAGCGCTGTGCGGGGCTATATCGGATACGGCACCAAGATGGGAGAGGGGTGGCTTCTTCCCGCTGAAATGGCGGAGCTTTTGCAGGGCGGTATCCCGAACGTCGTCGTGGTGCAGCCGTTCGGCTGCCTGCCGAACCATATCATCGGCAAGGGCATGATGAAGCCGATGAAGGAAAAGAATCCCGGTGCCAATATCGTCGCCATCGATTACGACGCCGGCGCGACCAAGATCAATCAGGAGAACCGCCTGAAGCTGATGCTGGCCAACGCCCGCGAACGGCAGAAAGAGGAAAAGACGCATGAAAGCACGGCGTCCGGAACGAAGAAGGAGGAAGTTCTCTCCGTGCCGTGAAATTCTGGGGGATTTTTATCACCTAAAAATTCATCTCCGTCTGCGCAGTAAAAAAATAAGGGAAAGCGTCCCGCCGAAAAGGCGGGACGCTTTTTGTCAGGCTTTGGTTAGGATCTGCTTCAGGACGGCCGCGTCCTCGAGAAACTGTGCGTCGCTGTCCTCCGGCACAAATTCCAGAAGAAACGGACAAGAGGAGGAGGAGAAGAAGGGCTTTGCCGCGCGGACGATATCCGCATAAGCCTGCCAGTGGGCTTTTGCAAGCGAGAGCGGATATCGCCGATTTTCCGTATCCCAGTTGAAAACGTGGACGGTACAGAGCCAAGGCAGCACGGCGCGCAGGTTCTCTTCGCTGTTCCCGAAGGCAAGCGGCTGCCAATAGGTTTTGACGTTTTCCCGTCCGCAATCCGCGAGAAACTGCACCGAGGCTTCGCCGCTGTCGTTGAGCGTCCCGCCGTGAAACTCAAAAGCGAGTAAGAGCCCATGCTCCTCGGCGATTTCGGCGAGCTCCCGTGTCTCCCGCAGAAGGGCCTGCCGCTCCTGCTTTGTCAGTGCCGCGCTGGATTTTCTGCCGAGCCATGTGCGGACTGTTCCTGCACCCAGTGCGGCTGCCGTTTCACAGATCGTGCGGAATTCGTCGGGCGCGCCGTCCCCGACGCGATAGTAGGAGCCGTATGACGGGCAGGAAATCCCGCATCGTTCCATGCAGGAAAGCGCTTGAGAGACGGCGCTCCGGTCGCCGGGCCGGACGTGGCGGTCCGCTCCCCATTCGATCAAAGAAAGCCCTGCGGCATGCGCGATCGCCGTAATTTCGGGAATGCTTTTTTCACGGAATGTGACGCTCGTCATCCCGGCAGGAAATCGGTCCCGCGGGAGGGAAGGGGACGCTTCCGCGGGATGACGGGTACAATCGCGGCCTTTCGGATCTCTGCCGCTGTCAGGGCAGCTCCTCTTTGCAGGAACTGCCGGCTGCTCCGATTTCGGATCCATATCAAAACTCCTTTTCGTGACGGAAAAGCTCCTCGCCGCCGGCGGCAGGGCCGGTGCGCGGAAGATCACATTGGCAAAACAAATTTTATGGAAGGCGTTTTGCCCAGAGGGACAGGGACTCAGCTTTCCTTGCCTGCACGGATGGAATGCATCCAGCGCGCGGAGTCGGTCACCCATGAGGCGATGCCGGGCAGGTGGCTGCCGACAATGGCATTGCCGAGAGACGCGCCGTGGCCGCCCTCCGGATACAGGTGCATTTCATATGGGATTTTATGGTCGGAAAGTGCCTTTGCGAAGAGCAGGGAATTCTGGACGGGAACTGTCGTATCGGTAACGGTGGACCAGAGAAAGGCGGGGCAGGTCTTTTCCGAGACGTGCAATTCAAGGGAGACGGACCTTCTCGCTTCGTCGTCCTCCCTGCGCTCTTTGAGGATGTTGTCGATGGAGCCGCGATGGGCGTATTCCAGTCCGGAGAGAACGGCATAGGCGAGGACCATGCCGGTCGGACGATTGTAGCCCTTGGTAAAACCAAGCTGTTTTTCGATTTCGTCGTTGTCCCAGAGCGTGCCAAGAGCGGCGGCGAGATGCCCGCCGGCGGAAAAACCGATAACAAAAACGTAGTCGGGGTCCACATGAAGCGTTTGCGCATGGTCGCGGATATACTTCATCGCCGCAGAAGCGTCGATCAGCGGATTCGGCCATGCGGGATCCCCTGTTCTGTAGACGGAATAGCGCAGTACGAACGCATTGAAGCCCATAGCAAGGTAGACGTGCGCGATCGGCTCGGCTTCGCGGTCGGAGCAGTAGGCATAGGCGCCCCCTGGAATGATGAGGATCGCTTTTCTTTTTTCGTTGAAGGGAAGATCCGGAGATGCGCCGGCGATGTAGCTCGTAAGCGTCACATTGGGCCGTCCTTCTATTAAATTTATGGTTTGTACAACGGTTTCGGTAGACATGGCAGATATCCTCTTTGCAATAATAAAAATTTATGGCTTTATTCTATCATATAAATGGAAGGAATACAAGTACAGTTTTTTAGTCTTGAAAAGATCGGCGTCTTGACTTGCCGATCCGGATACGCTATAATGGAGAAAAAAGGAGGGGATTTGGGTGGAACGATACGCATGGAGAGCCGAGGTCCTGCCCGGCATGCTGGAGGAATACCGGCGGCGTCATGATGCGCTTTGGCCGGAAATGCAGGAGGTCCTTGCGGCGGCGGGCATCCGCAACTATACCATATGGGTGAGCGGACGGGATCTGTTCGGCTACTATGAATGCGACAGTGTCGAGACGGCGGCGCGCGTCCAGTCCGAAAGTCCCGTTGTGAAAAAATGGGATGCCTATATGAAGGACGTCATGCGCATGGAGCCGGACCCGATAACGGGAGCGCAGCCAAGAATGGAACAGGTCTTTCTCTTTGAGGGGAAAAAGAAAAATTAAAAAACAGGGATCGTTCGATCCCTGTTTTTTTCTTTAATTGACGCCCATTGTATCGATCTCTTCGCCGGCGAGAAGCTTGTGCGTATCCGAGAACAGCTTGTCGATTGTCGCAGTGCGGATATACACGCCTTCTTCTGCGCGGTTTACTTCCGTATCGAGCAGCTCTTTTTCCCCGCCCGAGGTGATGCGGTAGGTGTTCGTCGTGATGGTGGGGATGACGTACATATACGTCGGATTCAGCTGTTTTACGGGATTTCCGTCGATATCGGTGTATTCGTCGTACATGTCATAGATCTCATATTCGTAAATCGTTTCCTCATATACGCCGGAGGCGCTTTCGGGGAGATAGACCGTTACCTTGACAAGGCCGTTCCCATCGTCCTCAAAGCTGCTTGGTTTCTCAATGCCGTCGTTGGTATCAGTCGATTTGAGGAAAAAGCGTCCGGCCTCTTCGTCATAATAAGCGGTGTCATAGGTGATCTCCCTCGTTGTGCCGTCTGAAGCCGTCGTGGTTACGATCACATCGTGACAGACGATATTCCCTCCCTGATCGCGCAGCGTAGTGACAGCCACGCCGTTTTCATTGTACTGATAATAGGAAATGCTGTGATCCTTGGGCAGCGTCTTGACCCGTATGATCCGCGCCGGCGTGGAATCTACGCTTGTCATATCCTCGTCGACCTCCGCATAAAGAGCGAGCTTTCGCGTGATGAGGACATAATAGAGATCACGGAAAATTTCAAATTCTCCCTCATACTGAACGCCCGATCCTACGGTTTTATAGGAAACGTCATAGACCAGCGGGATCTTTGCTCCTTCCGCGGTTTCCCGGTATACGATAGCTCCGTTGTCTCCCGATGTCGTTACATCGACATGACGGGTCCTTTCTTTTCCGGAAAGGGTAAAGCGCAGATCGATTCCATCGCGCTCGGAAATCAGCTCGAAATATTCCGCGCTCGTGAAATATTCGTAGTACATATAAGGATTTGTGAAGTTTGCGACGTCCCATTCGATAAACGAGAAGGTCTCTGCGCTGACCTTGCCAATGACCTCGAGCGCCGGCGCATAGACATAGTAGTAATCCAGCCCGTCGAGATCGGTGATTTTTTTGCTGAAGTAGAGAATCGTCGCCTGCTCGTCGTAATCTTCCGCTTCCGGATCGGCGCAGTTATAGAGCAGCAGCGCATAATTGCCGTCCGTTACATTTTCAATGCGGTCCTTATCGATGTCGAGGCCGTATTTCTCATATACCTCGGGATCATAGATGGCATCGCCGTAGGCGACGATGCTGTCTGCCGTAACGCTGGAGAGCGCGGAAAGGACCGATTCCTCATAGGCGGATTCGTTGATCACATAGGCGCTTGGATAGAGCATTTGATATACCAGACTGGACGCGGAAACACCTGTTTCTTCAGCAAGTCCCACCTGGACGATCAGCTCTCTTTCCTCCCCTCCGGTATACCGGAGAATCGAGAAGTTTGAGACATCGAAGATACTGTTTCCGTAAGACGGCGCAATTTCAGGGGAGACGAGGAAAGCGCTGTTGGCAAGCACGGTATCGCCCAGTCTCGACTGGAGAACATAGACGATATCGTATTCCGTTGTCGTTCCGTCCTCGTTTGTCACGACGTTTTTCCGTCCGTCAAGAAGAACGTAATAGCCGCTGGAGGTGGTCAGCGCGTTGCCGATGTAGATCCGGTAGGAGGAACCGTCGGTCAGCGTTACTTCAAACCAGGAGGGATCCGAGGCCGCATCCAGCCCGTAATGTGCAAGATCCTCTGCGGTTGCCATTTCGTTGGCCCGGTCCTGTCCCGCAGGCGAATTGGTCGCGAGTACTCTTACATCCCCAAGCAGGCTCGCTACATTTTCATAGGAGAGCGCGATGTGCTCGCTGCCCTCGATGTTGAACTGGATATTGTCCTCTTCTCCATAAGCATTGAGCTTGTAATGCTCGGTTTCATTCTTGATTTCAATGGACTGGATCTCCGAGCGCTCATATTGACGAAGGATATAGATCAAGCCGTTTGAATAGACCTCGCCGTCATAAAGCTCGGGTACGTAGTTTGTTTCTGCTTTCAGCAGGGGGGCTATCGCCGCGAAATAGACGATCGCGCAGACGAGCACGATCCCGCCGAGCAGGATGGAAATTTTTGCAGTTTTCTGAAGCGACGTCTTCTCGACGTCGCTCTTTGTAAAAAGCGCTTTGATTTTTTGCCAAAATGTTTTCATGAATGGCGTCTCCTTATATAAACATAGGCTCCAAGTCCTGCTATCAGCACCGGAATTGCCACAACGCAGACCACGGTCCATGTGGTAGCCGCGGAGGTCGGCACGGTGAGCGAGGAACTATCAAACGCTTTATAATCGATTCCTTCAAAGGTCATGACATTGTCCCACATGAGGTTGAGAAGCGCATACATGATGCTTCTGTTGGCGCAGGAGCCCTCGTATTCGCTGGAGAGAAAATCTGCAGAACCGATCGCCACGACAAAGCTGACATCGTTTGAATTCAGCTCCCAAACCATTCTCGAAACGCCGAGCATGGTGGCGGAGCCCGTGATGGTTTCTCCGTCCGTCCTTCTTGTACGGGCGGTGTCATACGTTTTCAAAAGTGAGAACGAAGAAGCGGAGCCGTTCATCCCCTGCACGATTTGGGAATTGTCAAGGATGAGCACCTCCTTCGGCGTGCCAAAAATCGTCGTTGTATTGCCCGGGTCCGAACCGCCGAAGGTCCTGCTCAGGATCTGAGTCGCCATTGACGGAGAGCTCTCGCTCGGCTGATACGTCTGGGCATAATCGGCGATGACCTTGGCCGCGCCCGAAGAGGAAACGGAATGCTGGTCATCCGTCACGGAGCCGCCGTAGCCGAGCCCCCATTCGGAAAGCAGGCCCTCGAGCGCTGGAAGCGTCGGAGAGGAAGCATCCTCTACCACGATCATGTTTCCGTAGTTTGTGCCGAGGAAGGTCCGGATTTTTTTCACCTCAGAAATTTCCTGGGTGGACAGAAGATCGTATTTAGGGCTGTTGATGATGACGATATCGTTGCCGCAGTCTCCGTCCTCCGGCACCGGGAAGTCTTCCGTAGAGAGATTGAGCTCCTTGATTTCAAAGCCTGCAAGCTCTAAGACCTCCTGCCAGTCCGAGGCCTCGGCAAGCGTCGGCTCCCCGTGTCCCTGCAAATAGTAGGCGACGGGCTTTTCCGATTGTCCGGTGAGCTGCGCTACCGCGGAAAGGAGCCTTGCCTCTGCGTTGTAGCCGATATAGCTCCCGCTTGAGGAATCCGCCGTAAAGAAGGAGTCGATGCTGTATTTCTTGGCGGGCACATTGTCGATGGCGTTATGATTTTCATCGGCGAGCTCGATGACGACGTCGGAGAGCTGAGGCGTATCCAGTGCCGTCATCATGTATTTTTCGGCAAGCTCCGGATGGACGGTCGTATTATAGGCGATAAGCTCGATGTTGTCATATTCTGCTGTCACTTCCTTGAGGGTCTGATAGACCATATTCGTCAGGGAATTCATACTGCTGAAATAGTCTTCTTCCGACATGAGAACGATATTGAGATAAACGGGCTCTCCGTCCTCTGTGCTTAACAGGTCGTCCATTTTTTCACGGAAGGCGTCGGATAGCGAGAAGATGCCGGAGGCCGTCATGTCCGTATACCAGCCGTAAACGGAGGATAGAGAAGTCGCGATGCCGTTGACGACCAGAGCGAGGACGACGAAAATGACGGTGACGACAATGGAAAGCGTCCCGTATTTGAGATTTCGTTTGTCAGACGGACGCTTTGCTGCGGTCTGCGCTGTGTTCTGTGGGGTTTTGTTGGTGTTTTTAGCCATGATTTCCGTCCTCCCTGCTTACGATTTTGCCCAGCGGCGTTTTTCAAAGACTCTGACCGTGAAGAAAAGGAACACGGCGGACAGCGATAGGAAATAGAGAAGGGCATCGTAGCTGAAAATTCCGTTGGCAAAGTAGGCGTACCGGCTCGTAATGGAGATCCCAGAAAGGATGCCGCGGATGAATTCGTTGTTGATGTAGCTGTTCAGCGAGCTGATGAAAAGCAGGAGGATGATGGCGCAGATGGTGCCGAGCGCGGAGATGAACTGGTTTTCCGTCAGGGAAGAGATGAAGATCCCGATGGAGATGAAAGCGCTTCCGACCAGCAGCACGCCGATCACACAGCCGGCGTACATGGCGGTGTTCGGCTCTCCATATAGTGCGAGGGGAATGTAGTATACGATGGAAGAAACGAGGAACGCGCTGCCGAAAATGGTGAGAGCGGCAAGGTATTTGCCGATAACGATGCCGGCAAGCGTGACGGGTGCCGTCATGATGAGCTGGTCCGTCTTCATTTTCCGCTCTTCACTGACAAGCTTCATGGTAATGAGCGGGATGATGACGATGAACAGAAACAGCAGGACTGAAAAGTAGGAAGGGAAGCTGCTGTTTTCGCCTGCCTGTACGGTATAGGTCATGAAAAGGAACGCGCTGACCGCAAAAAAGATTGCGTAGAACATATATCCTACCGGAGATGTAAAGTAAGAGCGCATTTCGCGCTTGTAGATCGCGAGCATATTCGATTACCTCCTTATGCCGATGTTTTGCCGTGCTTTGCGGCAGACTCTTCCGCTTCCGCTTCGTCAACCACGGAGATAAAGATATCCTCAAGGTTGGCTCCGGCAAATTCAAGCGACAGAATGGGCCACGAATTCTGGGCGAGCATATAGAAAATGGGCTTGCGCACGTCGACGGCGTTTCCGCTTTCGACGATATAAACGGCGGAGCCGTCCTCGAATTTCTGCGAGATCTCCGCATAGACGACGCCGTTTATTTTCTTGAGGGAGGAAAGCACGCTCGCCGAGGGCCCGTCGATGCGGATGACGATTCGGCGGTTCCCGCGCAGGGCGCTTTCGATGTTTTCCGTTTTTTCGTTCGCGACGATCTTGCCCTCGTTGATGATGAGGATCCGGTCGCAGACGGCTTTGACCTCGGAGAGGATGTGCGTGCTGAGAATGATGGTGCGTTCTTTTCCCAGCTCACGAATCAGGTTCCGGATGTCGATGATCTGCTTGGGGTCAAGGCCGTTCGTCGGCTCGTCGAAGATGATGACGTCCGGATTCCCGACGATGGCGCCCGCGATGCCGACCCTCTGCCGGTAGCCCTTGGACAGGTTTTTGATCATTCGGTCGAAGACGTCCTCGATTTTCACCACCTGACAGATCTCCTCAATGTGCTCTTTGCGGTTGAGGGAGCATCTTTTCAGGTCGTAGATGAAATAAAGATACTCCTTGACGGTCATTTCGAGATAAAGCGGCGGCATTTCCGGCAGAAAGCCGATCTTCTTTTTGACCTCCAGCGGATGCTCAAGAATGTCCAGACCGTCGATCATGGCCTTGCCCGATGTCGAGGAAAGATATCCCGTGAGGATGTTCATCGTCGTGGATTTGCCCGCGCCGTTCGGCCCGAGGAATCCGACGATTTCTCCCTTTTCCACCTCGAAGCTGATGTCGTTTACGGCATATCTGTCGCCGTATTTCTTGGTTAGGTGTTCAACTTTAATCATAGTTTCCGGTACCCCTTCCGATTTTGCCCGGCTTGTCCGGACAGTTATCAATAGTATATAACATACATGTAAACAAACTTTGAACCGTCTGAAAATGCGCGTTCATATTTTGTGCGCTTTTATTCGATTACGCGGATGCGGGAGGGCAGACATTTGACGGTGACCTCGGGATAATCGCCGCCGTACTCGCCGTCGAGCGTCCACGGCGCGCTCCCGCCGAACCGGAATGTGATTTCCGGTGCTGTGAATTTATAAACGAAATCGTTCGCCTTCTGCGTGAGGATGCCGGACAGCGCCTGCTGGAGCTGTCCCGCCGTGTCGGGAAAACGGATGAGCAGCACCTCGAGCTTTCCGTCGCGAAGCGAATCCGCGGAATTCCCCTCAAAAAACCGGATCCCGCCGACGGTCTTGGAGTTTGCGACCATCCCGTAAATAAATTTGTCCGTGATCTGCTTGCCCTCGTGGGTGAACGAGACCTCGATGGGGGTTAAGGAGAAAAGCCGCTTTGCCGCCTCCGCGATGTAGGCGGTGCGTCCGAACGACGCCTTGATTTCCTGCGGCGTAAGGTAAGCGACGTCCGTAAAGGCGCCGAATGCCGCAACATAGGAAAACGGGCGGTCGCCGAGCAGCCCGACGTCGTATTCTACCGGCGTGCCGGCGACGATTTTTTCGATGGCTCCCTTGATTCCCTTCGGGATCTTATGGCTGGTCGCGAAATCGTTGACTGTCCCCGTCGGGATATAGCCGAGCATGGGGGATGTGCCTGCGAGATAAAGCCCCGAGATGGTCTCGTTGAGCGTCCCGTCGCCGCCGCAGCAGACAACGGCGTCGTACGACGCGGACTTTTCCCGCACGACGCGCATGATGTCGCCGGCGCATTTGGAAAAATAAACGGTGACGAAATCAAAACGGGACAGAAGCCCCGCCGTCATATCGTAAACCCATCGTTTCGCCTCGCCGTCGCCGGAATTCGGATTGATGATGAGCAAAACATTTTGTTCCACGGATCGAACGCTCCTCTCTTGACTGGCTGAACAGACGTATTTTTGGAGTGCATGCGCAGGATACTGTCTATTATAACCTGTTTTTCCCTAAAAATCAAGTGTATATCCATGCAAACTGTCATACGGCGCAATCTTTTTTGGACGGATTGACTTCTCTTTCCAAATATTGTATAATACAAGAAAAGAAAATAGAAGCGAAGAGGAAAAGAATATGAAAATCTTATTTCAAGGCGACTCCATTACCGACGGCAACCGTTATAAGAGCCGCGCCTCTGAGTGGGATAAAAACCACCAGATCGGACACAGCTATGCTTATATCGTAACGGGACTTCTCGGGCTCGCCTTTCCGGAGCGGCATTATGAATTTGTCAACCGCGGCGTCAGCGGGAGCCAGACGGAAAATCTGCTTGCGCGCTGGGAGGAGGATGCGCTTGCGCCGGATCCCGATGTGCTTTCGGTGCTGGTGGGGATCAACGACTGCCTGTTCCACGGCAGCGCCGGCGTCTGGGATCTTTCCGCCGCTGACTACGAACGCAATTACCGGCGCATCCTCACGCTGTCAAAAGAGAAAAATCCCGCGCTGAAAATCATCCTGTTGGAGCCGTTCGCTCATATCGCGGGGCAGAAAAATGCCGCGGCGCCGGCGGTCGTGCGCGAGGCCATCCTGAAGCAGGAGCAGAAGATCGTCCGTTGCCTTGCCGCGGAATTCGGCGCGGTCTTCGTACCGCTGCAGGAGGAGTTTGACAGGGCGATGACGCGCCGCGAGCCGGCATACTGGATCTGGGACGGCACGCATCCGACGGAGGCGGGACACGCGCTCATTGCCGGACAGTTTTTCCGGTATACAAAGGAGATTTTCGGATACGAGACCCCTGTATTCTCCAGTTAGGAGACGGAGCTGTGAGGCGGCTGGAAAGGGGGAGGCCGTCGGCGGCAGATATCCTGCATTTTCCAAAAAATCCTGTCATGACCGTGCCGTTGCCGGCTTGTGTACGTCAAATCGCCGTTTTCCGGATGAGATCCGCAGGGTTTGTCCGTTATTGCATGGCTTGGGGTGAAGGCAAGGTCTGGTCCTTGCCGCCCGCCGGCGGAGAAGAACGGCAAAGACCAGACCGAAAACGGATTCTATGACAGACGCGGCCTTGTCCGTCATGGCCGGAAAAGACCGGCCGGCAATGAGCGCTGCGGCTTTGGGCAGAAAAAGCTGCGGTCGTCTTCCCGCTTCTGCAAAGCAAAAAAATATCCGCTGCGCGCAGCGGTTTTCAAGGAGGAAATATGAAATTTACGGATATGCCATATGAGCGTCCGGATATGGAAAAAACGCTTGCGGAATTTGATAAGATCCTGCAAAAGCTTTCGGATGCGAAAACGGCGCAGGAGCAGATTTCCGCTTATGAGGAGGCGGACGCTCTGGGAGAGCATTTTTCGACTATGGCCTCGCTCGCTTCCGTGCGCCATACCATCGATACGCGGGACGAGTTCTATGCGGCGGAAAACGACTTCATGGATGAAAACGCGCCTCTGGTGCAGGAAAAGGCTCAGGCGATCCAGGAGAAGCTGCTTTCTTCGCCGTTCCGTACGGAGCTTTGCGCACATTTCGGCGAGCTGTTTTTCCGGAATCTTGAGATCTCGGCACGTACCTTCAAGCCGGAGATCATCGGCCTTATCCAGGAGGAAAATGCGCTCACGTCCGAATATCAGGCGCTTTATGCGTCCATGACGGTAGAGTTCGACGGAAAGACCCTGCCGCTGACAAAGCTTTCTCCCTACAAGCAAAGCACTGACCGTGCAGTCCGAAAGGCGGCGTATACGGCGGAGGGGGAATGCTTCGATTCCCATAGGGAGGCGCTGGATTCTCTCTATGACAAGCTTGTGAAAAACCGCACGGCGCAGGCGAGAGCGCTCGGCTATGAAACTTATATCGGTCTCGGCTATGACAGACTTGGCAGAAACTGCTATGACAGCCGCGACGTCGCTGCCTTCCGCGATCAGATCGCGGCGGATTTTGTCCCTGTGGTAGAAAAGATCAAGCGGATCCAGGAAAAGAGAATCGGTGTGGATCGGCTGAAATTTTATGACGATGTCTTTATGTTCCCGGACGGGAACGCGCGGCCGCACGGCACGGCGGAGCAGATCCTTGCCGCCGGCCGCCGCATGTATCATGCGCTGTCGCCGGAGACCGCGGAGTTCATAGACTTCATGTACGACAATGAGCTGTTCGACGTACTGGCGAAGCAGGGCAAGGCGCCGGGCGGCTACTGTACGGAATTCGAGGATTACGGTGCGCCGTTTATCTTCTCCAATTTCAACGGGACCTCGGGCGATGTGGACGTCCTGACCCATGAGGCAGGCCATGCGTTCGCCTTCTATCGGGCGGCAAGGCAGATAAAGCTCTCCGATCTTCGCAGTCCGACGATGGAAGCGTGCGAATGCCATTCCATGAGCATGGAATTTCTGACGGCGCCGTATCATGAGCTGTTTTTCGGGGATGACACGGAAAAATATGAGCTTTCTCACTGCGAGGACGCTGCTATTTTCATCCCCTATGGCTGCATGGTGGATGAATTCCAGCACCGCATGTATGAGGAGCCGTCGCTCTCTCCGGAAGAGCGCCATGCAGTCTGGCTGTCTCTGGAGAAAAAGTACCGTCCATATCTCGACTTTGACGGGCTTCCGTTTTATGCGCGCGGCGCGGGATGGCAGCGCCAGCTTCATATTTATATGTATCCGCTTTATTATATCGATTACTGTATGGCGCAGACGGTCGCGTTCCAGTTTTGGCTTGCCTCTCTTGAAAATCGAGAGGCGGCGTGGAAAAATTATCTTTCCTTTGTGGATAAAGCGGGAACGAAGACCTTTCAGGAGCTTGTGAGGGAGGCGGGACTGAGGCTTCCGTATGAGGCGGGCACGATGAAGCAAATCGGGGCTGCGCTCACCGGATGGCTCTCGGAGCATCCGATTTGAACGCATCCGTTGCGGGAGGTCCGCAGCGGATCAAAAGCGAGCCGAAGCCCTTCGGGGCTTCGGCTCGCTTTTGATCGGATTTTCCGGCGCTCTGTTTTCCTATGCCGATCGGCCGGGGAGGGGGCTCCGTTTCATGACGGCAGTATATCCCGGGCGGGATCCTTCTGAAAACGTCGGTCGGCATCCCTTATCAAAACGGAAAACGAGCCCGGTCTTTTCCATGGCTGAGCGGGAGACAGAAGGAGCAAAGGGGAGACGGCGCGCCGTCTCCCCTTATTCCTTTTCAGGCAGGTGCTTCCTTTCGGGTTCCGAATCCCGTTTCCTGTCCCACGCCGGCAGGAGAGCTTCGCGCTGTGCCGCCGGCAGGAAAGGGAGGCTCTTTTTTTGCGAAATCGTTTCCTTCCTCCGCAAAGAGGCCGCAGGCGTTCCGCCGCCGCGCGGTCTCTTTCTCTGGCTTTTTCAAGAGGGGAAATGAGGCGGCGGGACCGGACAGAATACACGGGGAAGCGGCGCCGCGTTCCTTTTGTATATTTTCCCGGGGCTTTTCTGGCGGCAGGCCCCTTTAAGCCAGCGCCGCGCCGATCGCCGTTGCGAACTGCGTATTTTCCGGGATCAGGAAACGGATGTTGAAGATGGCGTTCAGATTTTCAAAGATTTTTTTTGCCTGCGGGATGGTGGCAAGGTTGCCGGTCAAAACGATGTCGTGCAGTCCCTTGTCCCGTGCGGCGAAAATGCCGAGCATGCCGGCGGTCTCGAATACCATGTTGAGAATGGCGAGCGCGATGTCGCCGGAGGTGGCGATGTCCGAAAGCTTGCCGAAGTTGGAGGCGGTCATGTTGACCGGCAGGGACAGGGAGGACCGATTCCCTGAGATGTCCCCGATCTTGAGGTCGACGTTCTCGAGCGAGCCGTCTTCTGCAAGCTCGACGATATGCTCGATGCGCTCGATGCCGAGCATCTTTTTGGAAAGTCCGACAAGCGTCCCGCCGCCGACGCCGGTCCCGCCGAGATATTTCATCTGTCCGTTCCGTTTGGCATGGACGAGCGCCGTACCGGTTCCCATGCTGATGACGATGGCCTCCTCCAGCTCTGAGAGATAGAGTCCGCCGCGCCCGACGCAGTCGAATTCGCCGGCGTTCTCGCAGGAGAGCCCGTAAAGCGGCTTCGTCACATAGGAGGAGCCGACGCCGGTTAGGATGACCTTGTCGATCCCGGAAAGCTCGATCCCGTTTTCTGCGGTGAATTTGCCGAATGCGCCATACAGGGAGGTGAGCGGGTCCGTCGCCTGCACAAACTGCGGGGAGATCATGGCTCCGTTCCGGAAGCCGACGATTTTTGTGGTGCTCCCTCCTACATCGATCCCGATAATCGCTTTCATCATGTCCCTTTCCCGACGGGATGCCCGTCGACTTTTATTTATCCTTGCAGACCGCCGGCAACGGTCCTGCTCTGCGCTTTCCCCGACGCGTATCGGACGGAATCCGTTGCCGGCGGCCGTTTTTCCGTGGTTTGCCGATGCTATGCAGCGCGGCGTCGATCTTAATGGTTTCGTCCGAGCCTGCGCAGGAATCGGGCGGATCAGGCTTTGTCCTTGAATGCCATCTCTGCAACCGCAAGACAAAGCTCGTCATATCCGATCCCTGCGGCGGCGGCCTCCTGCGGCAGCAGGCTCATCGGTGTCATGCCGGGCAGCGTGTTGGCCTCCAGACAAATGAATTTTCCCGTTTTTTCTTCTCGAATAAAATCGATGCGGCTGTAGCTGCCGAGTCCCAGCACGCGGTGGACCTTCAGCGCGAGCGCGCCGAGCCGTTCGGCTTCGTCCTGCGGCAGCGGCGCCGGACAGATCTCCTCCGTCATGCCGGACTGATATTTGCGCTCGTAATCGTAAAAGCCGTTCTTCGGACGGATTTCGATGGCCGGCAGCGCACGTCTGCCGAGGATGCCGACGGAAAACTCTCTTCCCTCGATCTTATCCTCGACAAGGAGCTTGTCTTCGTATTTCCATGCGGCATCGAGCGCCGTTTCCAGCTCCGCTTCCGTATCGACGATGGAAACGCCGACCGACGAGCCGCAGGAGCAGGGCTTGACGACACATGGGAGCGGGATAGGCCCCTCTTTTGGCTTTTCTCCCTTCTTGAGAAGGGAGAAAGCGGCGGTCGGGATGCCGTGCGCACGGAAAATAAGCTTGGAGAGCGATTTGTCCATTGCGGTAAGGCAAGCGGAGAAACTGCTTCCCGTATACGGGATCCCCATCGAGGAGAGGACCGCCTGGATCCTGCCGTCCTCGCCCATGCCGCCGTGCAGAGCGAGAAAAACCACGTCGGAAAGACGGCAGAGCGCGAGCACGCCCTCCCCGATAAGCGCATTCCCGGGCACCTCGGCCCGCAGCCCCTTGAGATCCGGCGGCACGGGCGGGATGGTGTGCATGAAATTTCCGTCCGAGGTGAACGCCTCGTCGGTGAGGACCCCGCGATAGGGGAAAAATACGTCTGCCAGCGCCACACGGTGTCCGCTGCGGCAAAGAGAATTGGCGATGAGAGCGCCGGAAAGCAGGGATACGTCGCGCTCCGGCGAGTAGCCTCCGGCAAGTACGGTTATTTTCATAGAATGGCTCCGTTCTGCCGCCGTGCGGCGGCTGTAATGGCTTTGGGAAGGTTCACGGCCGTTTCTTTGAAAATCCGTTCGCACTCAGACGGAAAGCTCCACCTTCATGGTGTGGTCGCCGTCCGCGAGCAGCGGATCCACATCGTTTTCAAGGAATCGTTCGACCTGCTCGACGCAGCGTCCGATGTATTTGGAGGGCACAAGGATTTTCTTCAGCTGCTCCATGGTGACGTTCAGAGAAGGATCGGCGCAGATGCGCTCCAGCATGTCGTTTTCCCCTCCCTCCTCCTTGACGCGCTTGCCGGCGGCAATGGAGTGGATGCGGATCTTTTCATGGATCTCCTGCCGGTCGCCGCCGGCCTTGACGAGGTCCATCATGATGTTTTCACTTGCGATGAATGGCAGCTCACGCATGACGCGCGTCTCGATGACCTTTGGGTAGACGACAAGGCCGGAGGTCACGTTAATGTAGATATTCAGAATGGCGTCGGCCGCAAGGAAAGCTTCGCTCATGGCGATGCGCTTGTTCGCGGAGTCGTCGAGCGTGCGCTCGAACCACTGCGTGGACGCGGTGACGGCGGGATTGATTGAGTCCGAGATGACGTACCGTGCAAGCGCGCAGATGCGTTCGCTGCGCATGGGATTGCGCTTGTAGGGCATGGCGGAGGAGCCGATCTGGTTTTTTTCAAAAGGCTCTTCCATTTCCTTGAAGGACTGCAGGATGCGCATGTCGTTTGCAAATTTATAGGCGCTCTGCGCGATGCCGGAGAGCACGTTCATGACACGGCTGTCGAATTTCCGCGAATAGGTCTGCCCGGAAACGGGGACCACCTTGTCGAAGCCGAAGTCCGCGGCGATCATCGCCTCCAGCTTGTCGATCTTCTCCGTATCTCCCTCGAACAGCTCCATGAAGCTCGCCTGTGTTCCGGTGGTGCCCTTTTGCCCCAGCAGCGCTAAGGAGTCCGACACGTAATCGAGATCGTGAAGGTCAAGGGTCAGCTCATACAGCCAAAGGCAGGCGCGCTTGCCGACGGTCGTGAGCTGTGCCGGCTGCAGATGCGTATAGGCGAGCGCCGGCAGGTCCTTATAGGTATCTGCGAAATTCCGCAGATTCTCAATGACGGCGAGCAGCTTCTCGCGCACGAGCGCGAGCGCTTTTTTCATAATGATCATGTCGGTGTTGTCGCCGACATAGCAGGAGGTCGCGCCGAGATGGATGATCCCGCGCGCGTGCGGGCAGAGATCGCCGTAGGCATGGATGTGTGCCATCACGTCGTGGCGCAGCTTTTTTTCATATTCCTCGGCGGCGGCGTAATTGATGTCGTCCTTATGGGCCTCGAGCTCGGCGATCTGTTCGTCCGTGATATCGAGTCCCATCGCCTTTTCCGCCTTGGCAAGAGAGATCCACAGACGCCTCCATGTCGAAAATTTCATATCCTGCGAGAAGAGATACTGCATCTCGGGACTTGCATATCGTCCCGAAAAGGCGCTTTCATAGCGGTTTCGTTCCATTTTAGACCTCCGTTTTTTCTATTTCGGGATAAGCAGTGCCGGCGTTCCGTGTTCTGATGAGAGGACGTTCAGACCGCCGTTTGTCCCGTAAGCTTTTCCGCGGCTGCGAGCTTTGCGCAGGCGCAGACGATTCCCATTGCCGTGCGAAGCTCCGGAATGTCCGGATACGACGGTGCGATGCGGATGTTTTTATCCTCCGGATCTTTTCCGTAAGGATAAGTAGCGCCTGCGGGCGTCAGCGTAACGCCTGCGCCTGCGCAAAGCTCGACGGTCCGTTTTGCCGTGCCGGGCAGAACGTCGAGCGAGATGAAATAACCGCCGTGCGGCTCTGTCCAAGAGGCAAAGCCGCAGCTTCCCAGTTCTTTTTGGAAAATACGGACGACCTCGTCGAATTTCGGCTTCAGGACCTCTGCATGCCGGCGCATCATGGCGCGCACGTTCTCCGCGCTTTTCAGATATTTTGCATGCCGCAGCTGATTGAGCTTGTCGGGAGAGATGGTCTGATAGGCGATTTCCGCTTTTGCGCGGCGGATATTTTCCGCGCTGCTGACGATGGCGGCGACCCCTGCTCCCGCGTATGTAATTTTTGAGGTGGAGAAAAATCCGAGCACCATGTTTTCCCCTGCGGTGCCGCGGACAAGATGGAAGATGTTTTCGAGCGCATCCGGCGTATCGTCGAGGTCGTGGAGCGCATATGCCATGTCCCAGAAAATGCGGAAGTCCGGCGCCGCGGGACGCAGCGCGGCGATGCGGCGCACCGTTTCGGGACTGTAGGTCTCTCCTGTCGGATTGGAATATTTCGGCACGCACCACATGCCCTTGACGCTTTTATCGCCGGCCGCATACGCCTCGACCTCGTCCATGTCGGGCCCCTTGCCCGTCATGCGGATGGGGATCATTTCGATGCCGAACCGCTCGGAAATGGCAAAATGCCGGTCATAGCCGGGGGAGGGGCAGAGAAATTTGATGTTCCCCTGATCCTTCCACGGCAAAGCGCCGCCGCCTGTGCCGAAGAGCATGGCGCGGCAGACCGCGTCGTACATCAGGGTTAAGCTGGAGTTCCCGCCGAGCAGGATCTCCTCCTCGTTTACGCCGAGCAGCGCCGCAAAGATGCGGCGAAGCTCGGGAACGCCGTCCGCAAGCCCATAGTTGCGTGTATCGAAGCCTTCCTCGGTGAAGCAGTCGTCCCCGCGGGAGATGACACGGAGCATTTCGTCGGAGAAGCCGAGCTGCACGGGGCTTGGCTTTCCTCTCGACATATCGAGGGAAAGCCCCATCCCCCGGATTTGTCCGTACTGACGGGCAAGAGTCAAGAGCTCTTCCCGCAGCGCCTCCTGCGGCAGATTACAAAATTCGCATGACACGATCGCGTGAACCTCACTTTATCTTCGTAGAATGGTTAAATATCGGCGTTTCCCGTTGTTCTCGGGAATGCTTCGACATCGCGGATGTTGGAGATCCCCGTGATATACATGATGAGTCTCTCAAAGCCGAGCCCGAAGCCCGCATGCTTGGTGCTGCCGTAGCGTCTGAGCTCGGTATACCACCAGTAATCCTCGGCGCGAAGCCCGCAGCGCCGGTAAGCCGCCTCCAGCATGTCAAGACGCTCCTCGCGCTGGCTGCCGCCGATGAGCTCCCCGACGCCGGGGACCAGCATATCCGCGGCGGCGACCGTTTTCCCGTCGTCGTTGAGCCGCATGTAGAAAGCCTTGATTTCCTTCGGATAATCCATGACGAAGACCGGCTTGCGGAAGACCTCCTCGCAGAGATACCGCTCGTGCTCTGTCTGCAGATCGCAGCCCCAGAAGGGCTTGTATTCAAATTCCCTGCCGCTTTCTGTAAGGATCTTGACAGCGTCCGTATAGGAAATGCGGATAAAGTCGCTCTCCACTATCGTATGCAGGCGTTCGAGAAGCGTGCCGTCAACGAATTGGTTGAAGAACTGGAGCTCGCTTGGACAGGTCTTTATCACGTGCGCGACGACGGATTTTGTCATTGCCTCGGCAAGGTCCATGTCGTCCGCAAGATCGGAAAAGGCGATCTCCGGCTCGATCATCCAGAATTCTGCGGCATGGCGCTGGGTGTTGGAGCGCTCGGCGCGGAAGGTCGGACCGAACGTATAGATTTTGGAAAAAGCCTGCGCGAAGCATTCGCCGTTGAGCTGACCGGAAACGGTAAGGCTTGCAGCCTTGCCGAAGAAGTCCTCCCTGTAGTCGACTTTTCCGTCGTCCGTTTTCGGAAGATTTTCCATATCGAGCGCCGTCACGCGGAACATCTCTCCCGCCCCCTCGCAGTCCGAAACCGTGATGAGGGGCGTATTGACATAGACAAAGCCTCTGTCATGGAAAAACTGATGGATGGCGAACGCCGCTTCCGAGCGCACGCGGAACACCGCCTGAAAGGTGTTGGTCCGCGCTCTCAGGTGCGGGATGGTGCGCAGGAATTCCAGCGATGTTTTTTTCTTCTGGAGCGGAAAGTCGGGCGTGGATGCCCCCTCGACTTCGATGGCCTTTGCCTTCAGCTCAAAGGGCTGCTTGGCGCCGGGCGTCAGCACGAGCGTCCCGCGCGCGACAAGAGCGGCGCCGACGTTCTGCTTTGCGATCTCCTCGTAGTTGGGCAGCGTATTCGCCTCCATTACGATCTGCAGCCTCGGAAACGCGCTGCCGTCCGCAAGCTCGATAAAGCCGAACGCATTGCTTGTACGCATGGTCCGGACCCAGCCGGCAACGGTGATGTCTTTCCCGTCGAACGCCTGCGCGGACTCATAAAGCTCCCTTACGGTGGTTCTTTTCATGATTGCTCTTCCTTCCGTTCCAAAAATTATGGTCAAAATAAAACGATATAGTATCATTATAGCGCAGAGAAAGCGGAAATACAAGAGCCATGACGAAAAAAGCGGAAAACCGATGTGCTTTTGTTTTCAATGAAAATATTTTTGTGGAACGACCGGAAGCGGGGACCGCTTTTTCTTGCGGTCCCCGCTTCTTATATTCCGGCGCAGAAGGAAAGCCTTCCGTCAGTCGCGTTCCTTTTCTGCTTTGAGGACGGCGCCGCTTGCGGCGTCGATTTCGTAATCATACTCATAGCCGCCTGAGCGGAATTCGACTTCATATACCATGCGGCCGTCGTCGTAGTCGAGCTCCGCCCAGACGGCGCGCACATCCTCTGCCGCAAGACCGGCATGCTGGAGAGCCGCCTGCTTTGCCTTGTCGGCGGAAAGGATCCCGCCCTCCTCCGTCCCGCTGCCGGAGGGACGGCTGCTGCCGTCATATTCCCGTTCGCTTTTTAAGATGTCTCCCGTGAAGGCGTTGATTTCATAGTCGTATTCATACCCATCGTACTTGAATTCGATTTCGTAGATCGACCAGCCGTCGTCCCGCTCGAAATCGATGCTGTAGTCCCAGACGCCGTCGAAAGGGACGTCCGCGTGCTCGCAGGCGATCTGCTTTGCCTTGTCTGCGGTGAGGTATTCTCCGGACGAGGAAGGACTCTGTCCGGACGGCCGCCTGCCGTCGTCCCGTTCTCTTTCGCTTTTACGGACCGTGCCGTCCGCGGCGTCGATCTCATATTCATATTCATAGCCGTCGGCGACGAATTCTACCTCATAAACCATGACCCCGTCTTCGAAGTCGAGCTCCGTTTTTAACATCGTGGCCTTGTCTGCGGAAAGTCCGGCGTGAGAGAGCGCGGCGTTCGCGGCGGCGTCCGTACCGATGTAAGCCTTGTCGCTGGCAGTCCCGACGGAATTTACGGAATTTTCCGGCGTGCTGTGGCTTTCTAATAACAGATTCAGTTCATTGATGGAAAGTCCGGCGAGAGCTTCAAATGTATAGAGCGGGGATGCGTTCATGATCTGCTGTACGAGCTGCGCTTTTCCTACGGTGATGCCGTAGGTCTGTGCGAGACGGCGGAGCTCATCATCCGCCGTGACGGTCTGGCTCAGCACCGCGCCGGAGAAGGCGTCGGTCTCAAGCAGACTGCTGATTTTGGCGGACAGCTTTTCCTGGAGCTGGCTGCTTTTGGCTGTATCGCCGCCGTCGACGCTTATGAGGATCGAATTCGAGAGCTCATTTAGATATCCGTTCCGCAGCATGGAGCCGACGAGCGCGTTGACGGCGACGTCAAGGTCGCTGCCGGAGAAATCCATGTCGCCGACCACGATGCGTCCGTCCTCGTTGAGCGGGACGACGTCAAGGACGCGCTCCTTGCGGTTGACGCGGATCTCAATGCTGGGATTGATGTCGAGGGACACGGTGGAGGCTACGGCATAGTTGCCGTTGTAATACAAAAAACCGAAGCAGCCGGCCGCCAGCAGGACGAATACGGCGGCGACGGCAGAAAGCTTGCGGACCCATGTGTTTCTTTTTCTGGTTTCGGTTGTAATCATAATGTTTCCTTTCTTCTTTTCATAGAGAGAGAGAACGGCGTCCGGATCGTTCGGCGCGGCGTTTGTAAAGGCGCTTTTGATTTTCTCGCGAAGTTCCTTGTTTTCCAAATTTATTCCCCCTTTGTTATGCTGGATCTCAGTTTCTTTAACGCGCGGCTGTGCTTGGAGAGGACCGTGGGCAGCGGCAGCTTCAGGATGCCGGCGATCTCCCGGTGCTTGAAGCCGCCTACCGTATGCAGAACGACGATCTGCCTTTCCTCGTCGGAAAGCGTGTACATACATTCGGACAGGATCAGCTTGTCATCGGGAGAGATGGATTCCTTTTCAGAGAGCTGCGCCTCAAGCTCTTCGGCAGGAAGCTCGCCTTTGCGCTGATATTCCCGCAGCTTCATGAAGGAAAGATTGCGGGCGATGGTGAGAATCCATGCCATCGGCTTGCCGCATGAACGATAGCTTCTGGCAGAAGAGATGACGGACAGGTAGCAGTCGTGCAGAACATCCTCCGCGTCATGAGGATTTTTCAGAATGGAAAGAGCGAATCCATATATACATACGCGGGTCTGTTCATACAGCACGGCAAAGGCCTCGCGGTCATTTTCTGCGATTCGGACGATACAGTCTTCCAGCCTTGAGGCATCCGGACGCAGCGCGGATTCCTTTGCCGGCGTCTTGTTGAGGATCATCGCGGTGTCACCGCCTTTCATAAGAATAATGATTCAGAAAACGGTTTTATTTCATGGAGACAAAAATTTTTTAAAATTTTTGAAGAAAGGGAAAGCGTATGGCTTCGGTCCGCCTGCGGCCGCTTTTCGCGCCCTCACCGGACGGCCTTTTTTGCTGCGGGAAGGTTTCAGATTCCTATTTTCCCATCCTAACATAAAAAGCGGGAAAAAGAAAGAGGCTGCGAAGAAAAAGCGATCCTGCGCCCCGTGCTGCGGCGAGATGTATTTTTCATGAAAAAAGACGGTTCGCGACCGTCTTTTTATGGAAACGATTAGGATCGGTGTCTGGTTTTCATTTGGCGGATACAGCTGCGGCAAACGAATGTGCCGTGAAATTCTATCAAGTCATCCTCGCCTTTACAGAATAAACAACAGTTGTTTATCAGCTTTACGGTAAGAACGTTTCTCATGACCGGCGTGATTTCGACAGGGGTATTTGCGCTGAAGCCGTATTGTTCTCGGAGCTCTTTCGGAATGACTAGCCTGCCTAACTTGTCAATGGATCGCTTGTAGCTTATCATGTTTGGTCCCTTTCTTTTGTTATGGAATTCAAAGCAGTGGTACGACAGCGGCGTATGTCATGCTTTGCTTCCTCAGTATATCATAGAATGGATGTAAAAAAATGTCACAATATGTTTGAAAATCTGAAAAAAGAAAGGAAAAACGTTTTTATTTGCGAATAATTCGGCTTCATTTTTCCTAATATGGAAATTCGTTGAAGCTTTGTGCGGCTTTTAAATAGACAGAAATGAGGAGGATCCTAAGCCCAATTTTCGGTTTCGGCAGTTTTCAGGAACCCTTTTGACTTGACGCGCGGACGGGCGGGGGATACCGCCGGCAAATATGGGATGCGCCGTTTGGCAGTCTTTTCGATGCAGAAATTCTCATTTCGCATATGATAAAAGGGAAAATGCTACAGGAGGTGCTTTATGTATCAAAATCACGCGAGACCGAACTTTGCAGGCTTGTTTAAAGGGCGCCCGACGGCGGTAGCCGCCTTGCACGGCAGCGGCCAATATCCTGATGTGGAAGGCATGGTGCGCTTTTATCAGACAGCGTACGGCGTTTTGGTCGTGACGGAGGTGACGGGGCTTCCGACTTTTTATGATGCCTGCGGCAGCCCGATTTTTGCCTTTCATATCCACGAGGGAAGCTCTTGTACGGGAAATGAAGGCGATCCCTTTGCCGACGTCGGGACGCATTACAATCCGTACGGCTGTCCGCACCCCTATCACGCAGGCGATCTGACGCCTTTGCTTGGCGCGGACGGAAACGCGTTTTCTGCCGTTCTGACAAACCGCTTCACGGCAGAAGAGATCATTGGACGGACCGCCATCATTCATGGCTTCCCGGATGACTTTCTCACACAGCCGTCGGGCAATTCCGGCGCGAAGATCGCGTGCGGGGAAATTGTGAGGGCAAGAAGATAAGGGCGCCGCGGCCGGCGGAGATCTGCGGCCTCCCGCCGATGCCTGTAAAGGGGGCATCCATCGGACCGCGGAACGGCAGAAGCAGGCTTTTATTCTATATAACAGGAAGGCTGCCGGAAAGTCTATGGAAAAGCCCTGCCCTGCGGATGCCGCGCATCTGTGCGCGACGGCCGCTCGGTGCGGAACCGCGGCTCGATTTGGCTTTTGCTTCGATGAGGAAGCGCCGCTCAATGTCGGCTATATGAGGCGGATTCTTCCATGCTGTGACATGAAAACGGCCGCCTTGCCGGTTTTCGCTTTGACAGGAGCAAAAGACGGCGGGCGATGCCGTCCCCCTTGGAGAGGGCTGAAAATTCATGCGCTCAGCCTTGCAGGCGTCCCTCTTGAGATGGGCGCCTGCTTTTTGTCTTGCCCATGCGGGAAATACCCTCCTTTTATTTTTTTCTTGCCAAACGGCTTTCCGTATGCTACAATAAAAAATACTTTGAAATTGAAAACGACGGGGGAAGTCCATGAAATTTGTCATTGCGCATTTGGAAAAGCATTTTGAAAAAAAGGAGGTCCTGCGGGATATCGACTTCACCTTTGAAAGCGGGAAGATCTACGGGCTTCTGGGACGCAACGGCGCGGGCAAGACGACGCTGTTTAATTGCCTGAACCGCGATATCAAGGCGGACGCCGGCAGCTTCTATTTGGAAGAGGACGGCGTCCGGCGCGAGGTCCGCGCCGAGGATATCGGATACGTCCTTTCCACGCCTACTGTGCCGGAGTTCCTCACGGGACGCGAATTTTTGAAATTTTTCCTCGATATCAATGAAAAAACGGTGAAGCATCCGAGGACCATCGACGAATATTTCGACGAGATGAGCATCGTGCCGGAGGACAGGGACAAGCTGCTCAAGGACTATTCCCACGGCATGAAAAACAAGATGCAGATGCTTGTGAACATCATCGCCGAGCCGGCGCTGCTGCTTCTCGACGAGCCGCTGACCTCGCTCGACGTCGTGGTAGCGGAGGAAATGAAGCAGCTTCTCCGCTCCCTGAAAAAGGATCGGATCACGATTTTTTCCACGCATCTCATGGACCTTGCCCTTGACTTGTGCGATGAGATCGTACTGCTTTCCGGCGGCCGGCTGGAGGCGGTGGACAAGTCCGACCTGGACGACGAGGCCTTCCGGGAGAAGATCATCGCGGCGCTGCGGGAGGACGGGCATGAATAAGACGCTTCGGATCTCATTTTCCCTGAAAAACACCTACCGCGTGAACAGCATCCTCTATGCCTTAAAGCAGATTCCTCTTGTCAAAAAGCTTCTTCCCGCCTCTCTTTACCGGGTGCGCGGACTGAAGCGCTTCGCAAATGTCCTTTCTATCCTTTGGGAAATCCTTTCCATGTTTTTGTGGAAAATTCTTTATTTTGCCACCATGGTCTGCGGAATGGGCGCGCTTTACGAGAAAGTGCCGCAGGACAGAGTCTTTTTGCATATCCTTCTGCTTCTGACCGTGATCGGCGCGTTTCTCAATACCGGCATGTTCAATCCCACGAGGGACAAATATTATGCGGTGATCCTCATGCGCATGGATGCGAGAGAGTTTGCGCTTGTCGATTACGGCTATACTATTTTGAAGGGGATCATAGGATTTCTGCCGTGTACGCTTTTCTTCGGGCTTGCGCGCGGCGTGTCGCTCCCGCTTTGCCTGCTCATCCCGTTTGCCGCCGCAGGCATGAAGCTCACGGTCGCTGCGGGATACCTTTGGGATTATGAAAGAAGAGGGGTCGCCTACAATGAGAACCGGCTTGGAAAATGGATCTGGGCGGGAGCCGGCATCCTTCTTGCCGCGGCGTACGGGCTTCCGGCGCTGGGCGTCGTCATCCCGCCTGCGGCGGTCGCCGCCGTCTTTGCGGCTTCTCTTGTCACCGGCGCCGTTTCGGCATGTCGGATCGTGCGCTTTTCCGGCTACCGCCCCATGCTCCAGAGGATCTTATCGCAGCTTTTCAGTCAGATGGATGCCGCGCGCGGCGCGGCAAAGCAGGCGGCCGAGAACCTCATTTCCGCCGACGCCGCCATTGTAAGCCGGAAAAAGGGCTTTGAATACCTCAATGAGCTGTTCGTCAAGCGGCATCGGAAAATCCTTTGGAAGTCCTCTCTGCGGATCGCGGCGGTTTGTCTTGCCCTTCTTTTTATCGTCCTGCTCGTTCTTTGGCTCGAGCCGCAGGCAAAGGAGGCGACAAATGAGATCGTTATGACCTTCCTGCCGTATTTTGTCTTTATCATGTATGCGATCAACAGAGGAACCGGCTTTACCAAGGCGCTGTTCTTCAACTGTGACCACAGCCTTCTGACCTATTCCTTCTATAAGCAGCCCAAAATGGTGTTGAAGCTGTTCTCCATCCGCCTGCGGGAGATCATGAAGATCAATCTTGTGCCGGCTTTTGTCATCGGTGCAGGCCTCGCTCTTCTGCTGTGGGCCTCGGGCGGTACGGAAAATCCGCTCGACTATGCTGTGCTCATCGTTTCTATCCTCTGCATGAGCATGTTTTTCTCCGTGCATTATCTGACGATCTATTATCTGCTTCAGCCGTACAACGCCGGGACGGAAATGAAAAGCGGCACCTATCCGCTGGTGCTTTCCGTCACCTATCTTGTTTGTTTTGTCATCATGCAGCTTCGCATGGAAATTCTTCTTTTCGGCGTTCTCTGCATCGCGTTCTGCGTTCTGTACTGCGCTGCCGCCTGTATCCTCGTCTACAAGCTGGCGCCGAAAACGTTTCGGCTTCGCTCTTGAAAAACGGCTTTGGCTGGATGTCCGTGATGGAAAATCGCCTGCTTCGGCTTGGCGGAATCAGAATCGAACGAGAAGGGCGGAGGCAAATGGCGGAACAAAAAGACGTTCATGACAGTTTTTTTGAGAAAGGAAAATGAAATGGAAAAATCTTATACCGATATCAATGCCGAAACGATCGACCGGTGGGCCGCCTCCGGCTGGGAGTGGGGAAGGCCGATCTCCCATGAGGTCTATGCCGAGGCTGAGAAAGGAAACTTTCAGGTGCTTCTGACGCCGACGAAGCCGGTTCCGCGCGAATGGTTCTGCCGGATGTCCGGCGCGAGGATCTTGGGACTTGCCTCTGGCGGCGGACAGCAGATCCCTGTTTTTGCGGCGCTGGGCGCGGACTGCACCGTGCTGGACTATTCCGAGCGGCAGCTGGAGAGCGAGCGCATGGTCGCGGCGCGCGAGGGCTACGCGGTCCGTCTTGTGAGGGCGGATATGACAAAGCCGCTGCCATTTGAGGATGAAAGCTTCGATTTGATCTTCCATCCGGTTTCCAACTGCTATATCGAGGATGTCCTGCCGGTCTGGAGGGAATGCTTCCGCGTGCTGAAAAGGGGAGGCATCCTGCTCTCCGGACTGGACAACGGCTTAAATTATGCGTGGGACGAGGAGAAGGAGGCGCTCCGCTTCCCGCTTCCGTTCAATCCCCTGAAGGATAAAAAGGCGTATGAAGCGTCCCTCGCGCGCGACGACGGCATCCAGTTCTCTCATACCATCGAAGAGCAGATCGGCGGACAGCTGAAGGCGGGATTTTTGCTGACGGACCTGTACGGCGACACGAACGGAGAGGGGCTTCTGCAGGAGCTGAACCTTCCTACGTTCTGGGCGACAAGAGCGGTCAAGCCTGCGCTTTGACGCCATGGCGGGCCCTCTTGTGGAATTTGTCGGTTTTTCCGGCAGGAAATGCGGAATTATCGTCAAACTCATACTTGACAACAATGCTGAAAAACGATATAATATTGTCGTAAATTCAGGATTTCCCGCAACCGACGGAATGTGGAGCACCACAGGGGAACGGGGAGAAGAATCCGGCCGACCGTCTGGGCGATCCTATCGAGAAGGATAGGACTGCCCATTTTGTTTTGATGGGCTGGCCTTTTGTAAAATCATTCCAGAATGGAGAGGGAACCAATGAAAAAAATTGCAATTGTTATGGGCAGCGACAGCGACCTTCCCGTTGCGGAAAAGGCGATCGGGGTGCTGAGGGCGTATGGCGTCCCCTTCGAGGTGCATGTTTTTTCCGCGCACAGGACGCCGGACGAAGCGAGGTCGTTTGCCGAGGACGCACGAGAAAACGGGTTCGGCGCCGTCATCGCGCTTGCCGGCATGGCGGCGCATCTTGCGGGCGCTCTTGCCGCGAATACGACGCTCCCCGTCGTGGGAGTGCCGGTGAAATCGTCGGTTTTTGACGGCATGGACGCGCTTCTTTCCACCGTGCAGATGCCCTCGGGGATCCCGGTGGCGACCGTCGCTGTCGACGGCGCCGCCAATGCCGCGCTTCTCTGTATCGAGATCCTCGCCGTCGAGGATGCGGCGCTTGCCGATAAGCTTGCGTCAGCGCGCGCAGAGGGCAGGGCAAAGGTGCTGGCGAAAAATAAGGCGATCGAAGAGACCTATAACGTTTGATAGAAAAATAACCTGCCGCATGGCGGCGGATAGGAGCGAAAAATATATGGAAAAGAAAGAACAGCTTTACGAGGGAAAAGCAAAGAAGGTTTATGCGACGGAGGATCCCTCGCTTGTCATCGTTTCGTATAAAGACGACGCGACGGCGTTCGATGGGATGAAAAAGGGGACGATTTCCGGCAAGGGCGCCGTCAACAACCGGATGTCTAATCTTTTGATGCAGCTTCTGGAGAGCCGCGGCGTCCCGACGCATTTTGTAAAGGAGCTTTCCGAGCGGGATACGGTGGTCAAGAAAGTTTCCATCGTACCGCTGGAGGTCATCATCCGGAATATTTCCGCCGGTTCCTTTGCCAAGCGCTACGGCGTGGAGGAGGGGATCGTATTCGACGAGCCGACCATTGAATTTTCCTATAAAAACGATGACCTGCATGATCCGCTCATCAACAGCTACCATGCGATCGCCCTGAAGCTCGCGACCCGTGAGGAGATCGAAACGATCAAGCAGATGGCGTTCACCGTCAACCGCGTCCTCAAGGAATATTTTGCGGGGCTGGGCGTAAAGCTCGTCGATTTCAAGCTGGAATTCGGCAGGCTTCCGGACGGCAGGATCGTCCTTGCGGACGAGATCTCTCCTGACACCTGCCGCTTCTGGGACGCAAAGACCAATGAAAAGCTGGATAAGGACCGCTTCCGCCGCGATCTCGGCGGCGTGGAGGATGCCTACCAGGAGATGATGCGCCGGGTCGGGCTGAAATGATCCTGTGTTCCGGAAAGGAAGCGATACCATGAGTGAAATCCGGGAGGAATGCGGCGTCTTCGGCGTTTTCTGCGAGGAGCCCTATGATGTCGCGCATATGACGTATTACGGCCTGTTCGCTCTCCAGCACAGAGGGCAGGAGAGCTGCGGAATCGTGGTCGGCGATGACGGGATTTTCCGCACCTATAAGGATACGGGGCTTGTCAACGATGTGTTCACTCCTGAAGCGATGGCGGGTCTGGGACTGGGCAATATGGCGGTCGGGCATGTTCGTTACGGAACGACGGGCGCGAGCGACCGGAACAATGCCCAGCCGATTGTCGTCAACCATATCAAGGGGCGTATGGCGATCGCCCACAACGGGAACCTTGTCAATTCCTATGAGCTGCGCTCGGAGCTGGAGCTTGCCGGCTCGATCTTCCATACGACGAGCGATACGGAGGTGATCTCCTATCTCATCACGAAGGAGCGTCTTTCCGCCTCTTCGATCGAGCAGGCGGTCGAGCGTGCCATGCCGCGGCTTCACGGCGCGTACTCTCTCATCCTCATGTCCCCCTCCAAGCTGATCGCCGTAAGGGATGTGCACGGCTTCCGTCCGCTTTGCTTTGGCCGCACGCCGGACGGACGCTATGTCATCGCCTCGGAAAGCTGCGCGCTCGATGCCGTCGGCGCGGCGTTTATCCGTGATGTGGAGCCGGGTGAGATCCTGGTGTTTGAAAAGGGAGGCGTGCGCAGCATCCGCACGTACTGCGGCAAGGCGAAGCGGTCTCTTTGTGTCTTTGAATATATTTATTTTGCACGGCCGGATTCGGTGATAGACGGCTGCTCTGTCCATGCCGCCCGTGTACGCGCAGGAGAATATCTTGCAGCGGAGCATCCCGTGTGCGCGGACGTCGTCGTCGGCGTGCCGGATTCCGGCCTTGACGCGGCGCTGGGCTTTTCCCGGGCGTCCGGCATCCCATATGGGATCGGCTTTATCAAAAACAAATATATCGGACGCACGTTCATCGCGCCCGGGCAAAAAAGCCGCGAGGACAAGGTGCGCATCAAGCTCAATCCGATTGCGGATACCGTGCGCGGACGGCGGGTCGTGATGATCGATGATTCCATCGTGCGCGGCACGACCAGCGCCCGGATCGTGAAGCTGCTTCGCGAGGCAGGCGCGAAGGAGATCCATATGCGTGTTTCCGCACCGCCGTTCCTCAATCCCTGCTATTATGGAACGGATATCGATTCCCGTGAAAATCTGATCGCCTGCCATCATACGGTAGAGCAGATCGCGCGGATCATCGGCGTTGATTCTCTTGGCTTTTTGAGCATTGATGGCGCAAAGAAGATCGCCGACGGCGTTTATGGAGACGGGTACTGCACCGCGTGCTTTGACGGCGCTTATCCGACCGAGGTGCCGGCGCATACGGAAAAAGACCGGTTCGAGGGAAAAATTTCGGCGGGACGGAAGCCAAGATAACGGCAGACTCCGCAGGGAGGGGCTTGGAGCCTTTCCGGCGGCGGGGGTTGGATTTCTTGACGAGGACGGGGCTTTCCCGTCGTATATGATTTATTTGAAAGAAGGCAGGATAGCAAAGATATGGGTGGATTTTTTGGGATCGCGTCAAGGCGGGAGTGCCTCGCCGATGTTTTTTTCGGGACGGATTATCATTCGCATCTCGGCACGCGCTGCGGGGGACTTGCTGCATATGATAGGGAAATCGGTCTGCAAAGGGTCATCCATAATATAGGAAATTCGCCCTTCCGGACGAAATTCGAGCATGTTTTTGAAGAAATGAAGGGGACCTCGGCCATCGGATGTATCAGCGACAGCGACCCGCAGCCGCTTCTCATCCGTTCCAAGCTGGGTACATACGCGATCTGTATCGTCGGCATCATAAACAACGCCGAGGCGCTGACGGAAAAATTCTTTACCCGCGGCGGCGGACATTTCAACGCGATGACCGGCGGAGCGGTCAACGCGACGGAGCTTGCCGCGGCGCTCATCAACCAAAGGGAGGATTTTGCCGAGGGCATTCGGTTCGCACAGAGCGTCATCGAGGGCACCGCGTCGATTTTGATCCTCCGGGACGACGGTGCCATTATTGCGGCGCGCGACAAGGTGGGGCGCCTGCCGGTGGTGCTCGGCCGCGGGGAGGACGGCTTCTGCGTCACGTTTGAATCCTTCGCCTATCAAAAGCTTGGCTATCGGGACGAGAGAGAGCTCGGACCGGGCGAGATCGTAGAGGTGACCGCCGAGGGGATACGGCAGCTTGCCGCGCCTGGCGGAGAGATGAAGATCTGCGCCTTTTTGTGGTCCTATTACGGATATCCGACCTCCAGCTATGAAGGGATCAACGTGGAGGCCATGCGCTACCGCAACGGCGCGATCATGGCGCAGCAGGATAAGGAGACCGGCAGCGCCCGCGACATCGATTATGTGGGAGGCGTGCCGGATTCCGGAACACCGCATGCCATCGGCTATGCGAACAAAAGCGGGGTGCCTTTTGCACGTCCGTTCATTAAATATACGCCGACATGGCCGCGCAGCTTCATGCCGCCAAAGCAGACGGAACGCAACAAGGTTGCGAAAATGAAGCTCGTTCCCGTTCATGAGCTGATTCAGGACAAGAGCCTTCTGTTTGTCGACGATTCGATCGTGCGGGGAACACAGCTGCGCGAAACCGTGGAATTCCTGTATGACAACGGCGCGAAGGCGGTGCATATGCGCTCCGCCTGCCCGCCTATTATGTATAGCTGCAAATACCTCAATTTTTCCAGAGGGACGAGCGACATGGAGCTCATTGCAAGGCGCGTCATCATGGAGCTTGAGGGAGAAGAGGGCTTCCAGCACATCGAGGAATACAGCGACGGGACGACCGAGAGGGGAAAAAAGCTGAGACAGACCATCTGCGAAAAATTCCACTTCGCATCGCTGGAATTTCAGTCGCTGGAGGGGATCGTCAAGGCCATCGGGCTCGATCCGTGCAAGCTTTGCACCTATTGCTGGGACGGGAAGGAGTGAGCCGTTCCCGCTGTTTTGCCGGCCGGCAACAAGATGTCATGCAGAAAAAGCCGGTATGCGTAAGTCCGGTTTGGTCATAGATCTAAAATAAACTCCTTATCCTATAACAACAGGCCGCACAGCGGCAGAATGGAGAGAAGATATGCAGAATTCAAGGTCAGAAAGCTATGCGGCGGCAGGCGTGGATATCACCGCCGGTTATCGCGCCGTCGAACTGATGAAGGCGCACATTGCAAGAACGATGACGCCCGGGGTCGTATCCGATATCGGCGGCTTCGGCGGGCTTTTTGCGCTGGACCTTGGGGAATTCCGCCATCCGGTGCTGGTGAGCGGTACGGACGGCGTTGGAACCAAGCTGAAGCTTGCCTTTCTGATGGACAAGCATGACACCGTCGGCATCGACTGCGTCGCCATGTGCGTCAACGATATCATTTGCAGCGGCGCGCGTCCGCTCTTTTTCCTCGATTATATCGCATGCGGGAAAAATGTGCCCGAAAAGATCGCCGCCATCGTTTCCGGCGTGGCGGAGGGCTGCGTGCAGGCGGGCTGCGCGCTCATCGGCGGCGAAACGGCCGAGATGCCCGGCTTCTATCCCGTGGACGAATATGATCTTGCGGGCTTTTCCGTCGGCGCCGTCAACAAGGAGGACATCATTGACAACGGGACGATGCGTGCGGGCGACGTCATTTTGGCGCTTCCGTCCTCCGGCGTGCATTCCAACGGCTTTTCCCTTGTGCGCCGCGTATTCGACGTGGAGAAAGCGGACCTCAGGATGCCTGTCGCGGAGCTTGGCGGCACGTCCATCGGTGAGACGCTGCTTACTCCGACGAAAATCTATGTAAAGCCAGTCCTTGCTCTGCTTGAAAAAATCCCGGTCAAGGGCATCTCTCATATCACGGGCGGCGGCTTTTATGAAAATATTCCGCGCAGCATCCCGCAGGGACTCGGCGCCAGGATCGAGAAGAAGGCCGTGCGCGTCCTGCCGATCTTCGATATGATCGCAAAGGCGGGCGGCATCCCGGAGCGGGATATGTACAACACCTTCAATATGGGCGTCGGCATGTGCGTCGTCGTTTCGGGGACCGATGCGGATGCGGCCCTTTCTATCCTGCGCGGGGCAGGGGAGGACGCCTATGTCCTCGGCGAGATCACGGCCTCGGACGAGCGGGTGACGCTATGCTGAGGCGGGATCTTACGCTTGGCATCCTTGCCGGTATTTTGATCGGGATCGGCGGCAGCGTCTATCTTTCCTGTGATAACAAATATGTAGGCGCGGTGCTTTTTTCCGTAGCGCTGCTCTGTATCTGCATGCGCGGCTTTGCGCTCTTTACCGGCAAAGTCGGCTTTATCGTGGAGGCGCATACGAGGGCGGACGTCTCGGCGCTGCTTTTGTCTTTGCTCGGCAACCTTATCGGCACCTTTGCCGCCGGCGCTGCTATCCGGTACGCCATGCCGTCCCTTGGTGAGAAGGCGCTGACGCTTTGCGAGGGAAAGCTCGCGCAGACGGCGCCGGAAACCTTTCTCCGTGCGCTCTTCTGCGGCATCCTGATGTACCTCGCCGTCGTCATCTACCGAAAAAACCAGTCCGTCTGGGGGATTTTTTTCTGTGTGCCGGTCTTTATTCTCAGCGGCTTCGAGCATTCGATCGCCAACATGTTCTATTTTTCCGCGTCCGGCATCGTGAGTATGGAAGCGTTCTTCTATCTGTGGATCGTGATCCTTGGGAATGCGGCGGGCGCTGTGCTGATGACGTCCCTGCTCCTTTTGTGCCGCGAAACACCGCCGAAAGAGCATCCGACTTCGAAGCCGGAGGAGGCGGCCTCCAAGACCGAGCATCTGATACCATGACGCCCGAAAACGGGCAGAGAGGAAGCTGAAAAATGACAGATCCCGTTAAGATCGCCGTACTCGTTTCGGGCGGCGGAACCAATCTGCAGGCGCTCATCGACGCGGAGGCGTCGGGAGCGCTGCATTCCGGCAGGCTTTCCCTTGTGATCTCCAGCAGGGAGGGCGCCTTTGCGCTGGAGCGCGCGGCGCGCGCCGGTATTCCTTCCCATGTGGTAACGAGGGCGGCGTGCGGCTCTCAGAAAACTTTTGAAGAGCAAATCCTAAAGCTTTTGCGGGAATACGGCATCGAGCTTATCGTCCTTGCGGGCTTTATGAGCATACTCTCGGCGGATTTTACCGCCGCCTATCCGAACCGGATCCTCAATGTACACCCGTCGCTGATCCCGTCGTTCTGCGGCAAGGGCTTTTACGGACTTCGCGTTCATGAAGCGGCGCTTGCCTACGGCGTCAAGGTGACGGGCGCGACGGTACACTTTGTCAACGAGGTGCCGGACGGGGGAAAGATCATTCTTCAGAAGGCGGTGGAGGTGCGGGACGGCGACACGCCGGAAGTCCTGCAGCGCCGCGTGATGGAGGAGGCTGAGTGGAAGCTGCTGCCTGCGGCGGCGGAGCTGGTTTCGGCGGACATCCGAAGAGCGGGGCAGAGGTAAAAAGGCTCCCGCCGGCACGGGAGGAAAATTTTCTTTTCTGTAACGATACTGCCAAATATATGACACGTCTTTCTTTGGCGTGAAGAAAGGATTTTATAAAAATGGATATTTATCAAACGCAGTCCATGGCTTCTCTTGTCCGCGGCAATTCCTACGTCGGCCGCGGCATCGTCATCGGCAAGAGCGCGGACGGGAAAAAGGCGGCTTTTGCCTATTTCATCATGGGACGCAGCGAGAACAGCCGCAACCGGATTTTTGTAGAGTGCGGCGATGAGGTGATCATCCATCCGTTCGACGCTTCCAAGGTGAAGGATCCCTCTCTCATCATTTATTCGCCGGTCCGCCGCATCGGGGGAGACGTTATCGTCACAAACGGCGACCAGACCGACACGATCTATGATTTTATCAAGGAAGGGAGGACGTTTGGCGAGGCGCTTGAAACGCGCGAATTTGAGCCGGACGCACCGAATTTCACGCCCCGCATCAGCGGCATCCTTCATATCGCGGACGGAGACTTTACCTATGAGATGAGTATCCTCAAAAGTGCGGACAGGGAAGGTACTGCCTGCGCAAGATATCTGTTCCGGTATCCGGCGCTTGCGGGAGTCGGCCATTTTATCCACACATATCGCTGCGACGGAAATCCCATCCCGACCTTTACGGGCGAACCGGAGCGCACGGAGATCCCGGACGACATCGATTCCTTTACGGATTCTCTTTGGAGCGCGCTCGACGCGGACAACCGGATTTCCCTGTACGTCCGCTATATCGATCTTGCGGACGGTACGGTGCAGAACCGCATGATCAACAAAAACAAGTGATACGGAGGAAAGACATATGAAAGAATTTGAACTGAAATACGGCTGCAATCCCAATCAGAAGCCGGCGAAAATCTATATGAGGGATGGGGGAGAACTGCCGATCGAGATCCTTTCGGGACGTCCCGGCTATATCAATTTTCTGGATGCCTTTAATTCTTGGCAGCTTGTCCATGAGCTTTCCGCCGCGACCGGAATGCCCTCGGCGACCTCGTTCAAGCACGTGAGCCCGACCTCCGCCGCTGTGGCAAATCCGCTTTCCCGCGAGCTCAAGGCCGCCTGCTTTGTGGAGGATATCGAGGGACTGGACGATTCCCCTCTCGCCTGCGCCTATGCCCGTGCGCGGGGAACGGACCGGATGTCGTCCTTCGGCGACTGGATCGCCCTTTCCGACGTATGCGACAAGACGACGGCGCTGCTCATCAAGCGCGAGGTCTCGGATGGGATCATCGCGCCCGGCTATACGCCTGAGGCGCTGGAGATTCTGAAAACCAAACGGAAAGGGAACTATAACATCGTAAAGATCGACCCTTCCTATGTTCCGGATCCGATTGAGACAAAGGAAGTATTCGGCATCACCTTTGAGCAGGGACGCAACAATTTTGAAATAAACGAGGCGCTGCTCTCGAACGTCGTCACCAAAAACAAGTCGCTGCCGGAGAGCGCAAAGAGAGACCTTGTCATTTCGCTTATCACGCTGAAATATACGCAGTCCAATTCCGTCTGCTACGCCGTGGACGGACAGGCCATCGGCGTGGGCGCCGGACAGCAGTCGAGGATCCACTGCACGCGCCTTGCGGGAAATAAGGCGGATACATGGCAGCTCCGCCGTCATGAGAAGGTGCTTGCCCTTCCGTTTTTGTCTACGCTCGGCAGACCGGACCGCGACAACGTCATCGACGGATATATCAATAAAAACGAAGAGGACGTCTGCGCCGACGGCGTTTGGCAGAAATATTTCACGCACCGTCCCGAGCCGCTCACGGAAAAGGAAGCGGCGGACTATCTTGCCGGGATTTCGGGCGTTTCTCTCGGGTCCGATGCGTTTTTCCCGTTCGGAGACAACATCGAGCGCGCGAAAAAGAGCGGCGTATCCTATATCGCCGAGCCGGGCGGCTCCGTGCGGGACGACCTTGTCATCGAATGCTGCGACAAGTACGGCATCGCGATGGCGTTCACGGGAATGCGTCTTTTCCATCATTGATCCCTATACGGTATGCCGGCTGAAAGAGAGCCGGCTTCCGCCGTTTTTATCGGATAAAATGCGAGACCGGATTTTCCGGAGAAAGACCGGGAAAATGTGTCTGTTCCTGTCTTGCGGAATCGCCGGATTCGGATGGAAAAGGTGCTTGAGAAAGTCAGGCGGGAAGATTTTCTGCACCGGCGTTCGGGCCTCATATCGCCTATGGTCACGCCGCGGACGGACGGTCATGTGGCGCCGCTTTCTGATCAAAAAATGCTTAGAGGTTTACGGGCGGAGCGGATGCCCCGAGAGGGGCGGCGCTGCCTGCTGGTATAGCCTGTGGAAATCTTTCTCGATTCCCTTCTGGAAGGGGGAGCGATGGACAAATGAAAATACAGCGCGCGGCCGGAGAAGGCGGCGCGGGGAGGATACCAATATGAAGCTGATGGTAGTCGGCGGCGGCGGCCGCGAGCATGCGATCATCAAAAAGTTAAAGGAAAATCCGGCGGTGGAGGTCATTTATGCCCTCCCCGGCAACGGCGGGATCGCCGCGGATGCGGTCTGCGTGGATATCGGCGCAAAGGATATCGAGGGCATCGTCGCCTTTGCCAAAGAAAAGGGGATCGATTTCGCTGTCGTGGCGCCGGACGATCCGCTCGTGCTCGGCGTGGTGGACGCGCTGGAGGCCGAGGGCATTTCCTGCTTCGGTCCGCGGAAAAACGCCGCGATTTTGGAGGGCAGCAAGGTTTTTGCCAAAGATCTGATGAAAAAATACGGCATTCCGACGGCCGCCTACGAGGTGTTCGACGATATGACGGCGGCGCTTGCCTATCTCGATACGGCGCCGCTTCCGGCCGTCGTCAAGGCGGACGGTCTGGCTCTCGGCAAGGGTGTTGTCATCGCCGAGACCCGCGAGGCGGCAAAATCGGCGGTCCGCGCTATGATGGCGGATAAGATTTTCGGCGAGTCGGGCGCGCGGGTCGTCATAGAAGAATACCTGACGGGGCCTGAGGTCTCGGTGCTTTCCTTTACGGACGGGGAGACGCTTGTGCCGATGGTCTCCTCCATGGACCATAAGCGCGCGGGAGACGGGGATACGGGTCCGAACACCGGCGGCATGGGTACGATAGCGCCGAATCCGTATTACACGCCGGAGATCGCCGCGCGCTGTATGGAGACGATTTTTCTGCCTACCATCCGTGCGATGAAGGCGGAAGGGCGTCCGTTCCGCGGCTGCTTGTATTTTGGGCTGATGCTGACGCCGGCCGGACCGCGGGTCATCGAATACAACTGCCGGTTCGGCGACCCCGAAACGCAGGTCGTACTGCCGCTGCTGGAGGGCGATCTTCTCACTATCATGATGGCGACGGCGGCGGGCAGGCTTTCCGAGGTGCCTGTCCGATTCCGTGAGAAATCCGCCTGCTGCGTCATTGTGGCCTCCAAGGGCTATCCGGTGAAATATGAAAGCGGCTATCCGCTCTCTTATCCCGCCGACGGAGACGATGGCGTCATTTATGTCGCCGGCGCGAAAAGGACGGAGGACGGCCTTGTCAGCGCCGGAGGTCGTGTACTTGGCGTGACCGCCGTTGCGGATACCCTGCCGCAGGCGGTGGAGGCAGCCTATCGGAAGGTGGAAAAAGTCAAGCTGGAAAACGGTTTTTACAGAAAAGATATCGGCGCACGCGCGCTTGCGGCGCTGGGATAAGGAGAAAAACCATGGTATATAGAGTTTATGTGGAAAAAAAGCCGCAGCTCGCGCACGAGGCGTCCTCTCTGCTCGCCGACCTTACGGGGCTTCTCGATATGGAGAACCTGACAGGGCTTCGGATATTGAACCGATACGATGTGGAAAACATCGATGCCGCCCTGTTTGAAGCCTGCAAGAGGACGGTTTTTGCAGAGCCGCAGCTCGATATCGTGCGGGATGAGATCGATTCCGGGGACGCTGCGGTCTTCGCGGTGGAATATTTGCCGGGGCAGTTCGACCAGCGCGCGGATTCTGCGGCGCAGTGCATCCAGATCCTTTCGGAGGGCGAGCGCCCCGCCGTCCGGACGGCAAAGGTCTATCTTCTCTACGGGACGCTCACGGCGGCGGATATCGATCGCGTCAAAAAGTATGTCATCAATCCTGTGGAATGCCGCGAGGCCTCCCTTGCGCTTCCGAAAACGCTGACGCCGGATGTGGCTGTTCCGTCCGATGTCGAGATTTTAGAGGGCTTTACCGGACTCGACGAGGAGGGGCTCGCCGCTTTCATCCGCGAGCGCGGGCTCGCGATGGATGAAGGAGACATCCGGTTCTGCCGGGATTATTTCAGAGAAGAGGGCAGAGATCCTACCATTACGGAAATCAAGATGATCGATACGTATTGGTCCGACCACTGCCGCCATACCACGTTTCTCACGACCATCGACAAGATAAGCTTTGCGGACGCGGAGCTTGCCGCCGCTTATGAGGAATACCGGAAAACAAGAGAGGCGCTTGGCAGGACCAAGCCTATTTGTCTAATGGATATCGCGACACTTGCGGCAAAGGCGCTGAAAAAGGCAGGAAAGCTTGAAAAGCTCGACGAATCCGACGAGATCAATGCCTGCACCGTGAAGATCGACGTGGAAATCGACGGGAAAACAGAGCCGTGGCTTCTGCTTTTCAAAAATGAGACGCACAACCATCCGACGGAGATCGAACCGTTCGGAGGGGCCGCCACCTGCATCGGCGGCGCCATCCGCGACCCGCTGTCCGGCCGCTCCTACGTCTATGCGGCGATGCGGGTGACGGGCGCGTCCAACCCGACTGTTCCGGTGTCGCAGACGATCCCAGGAAAGCTGCCGCAAAGAAAGATCGTGACGACGGCTGCGGCCGGTTACTCCTCCTATGGGAACCAGATCGGGCTTGCGACGGGACAGGTCGACGAGATCTATCATCCCGGATACGTCGCAAAGCACATGGAGATCGGAGCGGTGCTTGGCGCGGCGCCGGCAGAAAACGTCAGGCGCGAATGTCCGGCGCCGGGCGACGTCGTGATCCTGCTCGGCGGAAGGACGGGGCGCGACGGCTGCGGCGGCGCTACCGGTTCTTCCAAATCTCATAATCTTTCATCTCTTGAGAGTTGCGGTGCGGAGGTGCAGAAGGGAAATGCGCCGGAGGAGCGCAAGCTCCAGCGTCTGTTCCGCAATCCCGAGGCGAGCCGGCTCATCAAGCGGTGCAACGACTTCGGCGCTGGGGGCGTATCGGTCGCCATCGGCGAGCTTGCGGACGGGCTTTTCATCGATCTCGACGCCGTGCCGAAGAAATATGAGGGTCTTGACGGCACGGAGCTTGCCATCAGCGAATCGCAGGAGCGTATGGCGGTCGTCGTTTCTGCTGAGGATGCGGCGCATTTTCAGGCGCTTGCCGACGCAGAGAATTTAGAGGCAACCGTTGTGGCAAGGGTAACAGCGGAGCCGCGGCTTGTCATGCGTTGGAGGGGAACGGATATCGTCGATCTTTCCCGCGCCTTTTTGAACTCCAACGGCGCGGAAAAGCACATCGAGATCGTGACCGCTGCGCCTCTTGCCTTTGAAAAAGAGATCGGGACAGATTTCGCCGCGGAATACGGAAAGCTTGCGCGCGATCTCAACCTCTGCTCAAGGCGGGGCCTTTCCGAGCGTTTTGATTCGACCATCGGCGCCGGAACCGTGCTCATGCCGTTCGGCGGCAAATATCAGCTGACGCCGATCCAGGCGATGGCGCACAAGCTCCCTGTGGAAAAAGGGCATACGGACGACTGTTCCGTCATGGCGTGGGGCTATAATCCGATGATTTCGGAAAAAAGTCCGTATCATGGAGCATATCTTGCCGTTGTGGAATCCGTTTCCAAGCTGATCGCGTCCGGCGCGGAATTTCGTGACATTTATCTGACGTTCCAGGAATATTTTGAAAAACCGGGGCATGACGCGCACCGCTGGGGAAAGCCGGCAGCGGCGCTGCTCGGCGCGTTCAAGGCGCAAATGGATCTTGGCATCGCGGCCATCGGCGGCAAGGACTCCATGAGCGGCTCCTTTGAGAATATCGACGTCCCGCCGACGCTCGTTTCCTTTGCCGTTACGACGGAGAAGGCGGCGCATATCCTGTCCGGCGAATGGAAGGCGGCGGGACACCATGCGGTATGGCTGCGTCCGGAGTATGCCAAAAACGGACTTCCGACGGCAGAATCTCTTGTACGGATATATGACAGGGCAACGTCCCTGATGAGAGAAGGAAAGGTCTTGGCCGCTTATACGCCGACAATGGGCGGCGTTGCGGAGGCAGTCATGAAGATGTGCTTCGGCAACGGGATCGGCTTCCGGTACGATGAGGCGCTTTCCATGAGGGACCTGTTCGGCTATCACTACGGTTCTCTTATTTTAGAGCTTGCCGAGCCGGCGGAGATCGGCATCCCGCTTGGGGAGACGATTCCCGAGCGTGTGATCTCCTATCACGGCGGCAATCTCGCCTTGAGCTCGCTGCTCGGCGCGTACGAGGCGGTTTTGGAGCCGGTCTATCCCTGCAATATCCCGCAGCGGGACGGGAAAATCCCGGCGTTCTCCTATGAAGGCGGCAGCCCTGCGGCGCCTGCCGTTCGGACGGCAAGGCCAAGGGTCCTCATTCCGGTTTTCCCGGGAACCAACTGCGAATACGACAGCGCCAAGGCGTTTTCCGACGCCGGCGCGGAGCCCGAAATCTTCGTCGTCAACAATCTGACGGCAGCGGGAATCTCCCGCAGTGCCGAACGGTTCGCGAAGAAGATCGCGGAGTCCGAGATCATTTTCATTCCTGGCGGCTTCTCCGGCGGAGATGAGCCGGACGGCTCCGGCAAGTTCATCACCGCATTTTTCCGCAATGCCGGCGTGCGGGAGGCGACAGGCGAGCTTCTTGACCGCCGTGCGGGACTGATGGCAGGCATCTGCAACGGATTTCAGGCGCTCATTAAGCTTGGACTTGTCCCATACGGGAAAATCATCGATGCCGACGAGACGGCGCCGACGCTGACGTATAACGTCATCGGGCGGCACCAGTCGAGGCTTGTCCGGACAAGGATATGCTCCAATCTTTCCCCATGGCTGTCCGAGGTGAGGGTAGGGGACATCATAACGGTCCCGATTTCCCATGGAGAAGGACGCTTCCTTGCTTCTGACGCCGCGGTGCGCGCGCTTGCCGAGCGCGGACAGATCGCGACGCAGTATGTGGATATGGACGGGAATCCGACCTATGACATCCGCTATAATCCCAACGGTTCCGCTTTTGCTGTGGAGGGCATTACCTCTCCGGACGGACGAGTCTTCGGCAAAATGGGCCATTCCGAACGGGTCGGCTCCGGACTTTATCGGAATGTTCCGGGCGATTTCGAAATCGGAATGTTCCGTGCGGCAGTCAAATATTTTCGCTCATAAAAAAAGGAGTCCTGCCATGGCAGGACTCCTTTTTTATATTTTCACAGTGCGGGATTTCGCCCGGCACGGCGCGCGTCCGCTGCTTTCTGCCGGCGGCTTCCCCGCGCCGGCCGACATATCCGGCGCAGTTTTTGCACCCAAAGGCGCTGTCCGCCGGATGCCGGCATCGGTTTTCGAACCAAACTCCCGACGGTAAAAAATGCAGAGCGCTGTAAAGAAAGAAATTAAGGATTTCCGATTGGCCGATCCAAAAGAGAAGGGCCATGATTTGCTTTGTTTATAAGGAGCAATACGACCGAAGATATTTCCAATCACAAAAGAACGATTCAGGTCGTCAAGGATGATCCAAGGCTCTGCCTGCAGATCCGGTCGCAGGCTCATGGAAATCCGGACTTTGTCCCGAAGGCTGGAGCGCACATTCTCCTGCCCTTTATAGGGAGGTCTCGACGGCCGTGTATTCCGGTGAAAAGAGCTTTTCCATATTGTAGGCGAGAAGTCCGCCGTCCGCTTTGGAAGCGATGGCCTTCAGGGCTTTGTTTTTGGCGAGAAATTCTTCAAGCAGAGGACGAAAACCGGCGGACAGCTCCTCGGCATCCGGTTCTTCGGAAAAACGCACGATGATTTTTGCGTGGTGGAAAAAGATCTTGATATGCCGAACGCTTGTCATTTCCAAAAAGTAAAGGGAAAGCTTGAATACCGGAACGTCGTCCTCGTTTTTTGTCATTTTCCCCATGGCGGCGGCGGAAAAGGTTTCGCCGCCTTCGGAAAACGTAAAATAGGTCGCGCTTCCGTCAACAGCGAACGGGACGGGGATGCGGCCTTCCCGTTTTTCAAAAAATGCCGTGACGGTATCGCCGCTGGCCTGGAAGGAAATGCTTTGAATGCCGTCTGTGAAGCAGTTCTGCATGACGCTGAGCACGACCGGAGAAAGGGAGGTCCCTTTTGCGTCGATTTCATATCGCTTCCCGATGATGCGGGACAATGCGCCAAGTCCCGCATTCTTTTCCGCGTGCCCGAGGACCTGCGGCAGACCGAATTTTCTGCATACAGATGATAGCTGGGAGGCGGCTCTGCGTGACGGCTTGAGAGAGGGCTCCGCACAGAATCCGGATCCGAAATACTTGCCGATCAGGGAGACCAGCTTTGATTTTGGGAAAAATTCTGCATTCCCGCAATAGGTTGCGATTATCATATGGAGGTCGGGAAATATCAGAAGATTTTGACCGAGCATTCCGTTGAACTGATAGGAGCCGTTCCGGATACTGCGCCAGATGTGGTAGCCGTAGCCATAATCGTTCATGGCGGGAGAGGATTCGATCTGCTTTGCCGTGGAAGCTGCGAGCCATTCTTTTGAAATGAGTCTTTTTCCCCTCCAAACGCCGCCGTCCAAAAACAATTTGCCGAATTTCATCAGGTCCTCTATTTTCGCGTAGAGGCCCCAGCCGCCTTTGGTAATGCCGCGGGGACAGGTCTCCCAAAAAATATCGGAGATCCCCATGGGAGCAAAAAGGCGCTCTGATAAAAGCTCGAACATATCCCGTCCCGTCACCTCACGGATGGCGGCCGACAGCATGTAGGAATTCATGCTGTTGTACATGAACTGCGTGCCGGGTTCAAATTTTACACCGGCGCTGAAAAATCCTTCCGCCCAGTCCTCATAGGTGACGCTTCCAAGCTCGTTGAAAGCGACGCCGGCGCTCATGGTAAGCAAATGCCGGATGGTGATATCCTTTTGCCTTACAAAATCGATGCTGAATGCGCGTTTTGCAAACAGCTCCGTGATTTTGTCATCGAGGGACAAAAGTCCGTCGTCGATGAGAAGTCCTACGGCGAGTCCGGTGATGCTTTTGCATAGAGAATGACCGACATGCCAGATATCGGCGCGATACGGATAAAATTCACATTCGCAGATGATTTTATCGTCTTTGGCTATCATAAGAGAATGCGGACGAAGCTCCGGCATTTCTGATAGCTCGTTTAAAAATGCCATGACGGTTTCTGTTCGGATGCCGACCTCCTCAGCAGAGGCTCTTTCAAACGGATAGCGGACAGGAGAAGGAGCAGAACAGGCGGGTTTCCTGCATTTTGGCGGGATGGGGTGCAGGGATTCTCTGTTCCCATATAGTTTGGAAACATAGTCCAAAGCCTTTTTATACATGATAATATCCATGGATATCTTCCTTTTTTGTTTGAAATATGTTAAAATAAAGAAGGACAGGGAGCCTTGCGGATATGGCTTGGAAATCTGTCTTTTGACGGCCGGCGAAGGACCGCGGCACTTGTGTTCTCTTCCTTATTATATGGAGGAACGGCAATAAAATCAAGAAATATGAAAAAATGCGGATTTTGGCGCAATGCCGGAAAGGAGAATGCTTTGAGCGAGAGGACAGACAGACTGAACGCGCTTGCGAGAAAAGCGAAGACGGAGGGGCTGACGGACGAAGAAAAGAAAGAGCAGCAGCGGCTGCGGGACGAATTCCGCGCGGCCTTCCGCAAAAATTTTACAGCACAGCTCGAAAATACCTATGTGGAAACGCCGGAGGGCGATATTCGGAAATTAAAACGGAATCGGGAATGATCGAAAGAGAAAAAGAGGCTGTTTGTATCTCAAACAGCCTCTTTTTCCTTATGTAAGGACCACAGATCAGATGACTTTATAAAATCCGTCTAAGTCCTCGTCCACATGCTTGCACTGCAAATAAGCGAAAAGCTTATCAGGGAAGAGCTTTTTTCTGAAAATGATCTGCTTTGTGCTTCGGTTCATGAAGAAAACAAAAAGGATCGAGGTAAATTGGGACCATGTCATCTCATATTTGCCGCATTCGATCATCGAAAGACGAATGCGGGAGATTCCGGTCCTGTTGCCGAACTCCGTCTGAGAAAGATAAAGCATCTTGCGCAGAGCGACGAGATTATCGGCAAGCGTCTCTTTGTACTGCTTGATTTCTTCTTTGGTTGGAATCACCATATTTGCGTCGTACTTCATTTTTCTGTCTCCTAACGTAAAATTATATATTTTCCTCTTTTATTCTAACACAGATTTGAGTTATATGTCAATATCCTTTTGAAATATAAAGTACATGAAAATAGCGAGAATGTGATAAATTTGTAAATTTTTTAACAGATTCGGATTTTTACGGAATCCAATTATTTCCTTCCAAAACTTCCAGCTTTTTTAAAAGAGGCTCGTATGCCGCCGCGAACAAGGTGCGGATCCGGTCTTTGTTTCCGGTCATATACAGATATCCGAATACAGCTTCCAGCCCGGTAGCCCGGCTATATTCTGCCGCTGTCGCGCTTTTGGGCTTTCCTGAGGTATGATGGTTGCGTCCGAGCCGGTAGGCAGCCTCTTCCTCCGGCGTGAGCATATCCTGCAGCCGCTCGGCGATCTCGCTTTGCGCCTTGGCGCAGACCAGCTTCTGAGCCGCTGCCGAGAGCTTCCCGGTATTGGATAGGCCGGTGAGGGTCAAGGCTTCCCGGATGAGAAGCTCGATGACGGCATCCCCGATATAGGCGAGCATTGCCCCATTGTAATCATGGATGTCTCGTGCCGTCATGTGTCTCTTCCTCTTCCAGCTTTTTATTGAAAACAAAAAGCTTGCTTGTAATATAATTGATGATCACGACCAGAACGGAAATGATCAGCTTCGCGAGAAATTCGTTCATTTTGAGAAGCCCCGTCAGGACAAAATCACCGGCAAGGGACAGGATCAGGGTAAGCAGCCGGGAGGCGACAAATTTAAAAAACTGGATGGAGCCCTCTTTTTTTGCGGACTCAAAGACAAAGTATTTGCTTGCCCAATAAGCGAACAGGACGGCGGCGACCCATGATACCGTATATTCGATCGCATTGGGGAACTGCTCGAAAAACGGCAGTCCGGAGAGATCCGGCAGGAGAAAAACAAGCAGAGTGAATACGATCCAGTCGATGGCCGTCGTCCCGCCGCCGACGATAAGGTACATGATCTGTTCTTTGTATTTGGATAAGTGCAGGAAATTCAGCACGGCATTGATGAGCTTATGCAGAAACTGGACAAAAGCGCCGCCCGACTCTGGCTTTTTTTCGGAATTTTCCAAATTTATGGCTCCTCCGTTTTTCGTTGATTTTTTATTTTTTCCAGCGCAGCCGTGAATTCTTCTTGGGAAATCAGCAAATTGACGGCTGCAAGCAGTGCATTCGCCGACAGGCTTTCCGGAAGGGCAAGCGCTTTTGCCAGCTTCCCGCGCAGCGCAGCGCTGTCCGTCTTTCCGGAAAGTCCCAGGGCATAGAAATCGGATTTGGAGAGCGACATCCTCGCCTGCGGCTCCTTCCTGTCGGCATATGGCAGGAGAAGCGCCTCGAGCGTTTCTCTTTCGATGCCCTCGACACCGAGATAGCCCTCCTTAGACGGCTCGATTTTTCGCTTTTCCCGTCCTTTTACCTGCGGGATATACAGGTGAATGAGCTTGTCCTTCGGAATATGATTTCTCAGGTGGTTCCGGATAACAAAACCCGCGCCGTCGCTGTCTGTCAAAACGATAACGCCGTCCTTTTCGGCAAGCCTTCGGATGAGCGCTGTTTTTTCCGGTGCGGAAAAAATACCGAAGCCCTCCGTCGTGATGATGTTGGCCTTCACGATGGAGGAAAGCTTGATTTTATCGTATTTTCCTTCCACGATGATCGGTTTGGAAATGACCAGCATGATGGATAGATTCCCCTTTTTTCATATCAGATGCCGATTTGCGGGGACCCCTTCGGGACACAGGACGGCCGCACCTTCCTTTTTCTGTCACGGGACCCGCAGCGATTTCGGCGCATAAATTTCCACAATAAGTTTATCGAGCAGCACCCAGGGATCGGATGGCAGGCTTTTGAGTCTTTTGTCTGTTTCATACGAGAGACGGACTGCGTTTTCTATCACGCTTATCGGGACCTTTGCGATCGAGGCCAAATATTTGCCGACTCGGAAATCCTTCATTTTCAGCGCCTTTGCGATTTCCGAGGGCGGCATCCTATTTTCGCTTGCCGTTTTGATAAACAGCATGTCAAGATAGATGCGGGAAAGCTTTGCCAGCACCACGATCGGCTCTTCCCGCTGCTCGCGCGCGGTATCCATCGCCTCCAGCATCTCAGAAAGCCGCCAGCTTTGGGCGGCCGTCAGCATGGCAAAGGGGATTTCGTCCGGCGCCGAAGCGCAGACGATCTCCCTGACGTCCTTATCATCCAGCGCGGGAGGAGTTCCGCCTTTCACGTATTTTGCATAACAGACAAGCTTTTGGATTTCGCCGGAGAGCGCCAGCATGCGTCCGGCGCACAGGTCGCAGAGAAGTCCTGCCGCTTCGTCGGAGAGAATGACGGCCTCCTCTCGGAAACATCGCTTGGCCCACGCGATCAGCTTTCCGCGGGTCAGAAGGTCGAAGCGGACCATTTTCGCGCATGCGGCGAGTTTTTTATAGACAGTGCTTGCTTCGAGCTTATAGTCTGCAACAAGCTCGTCCGCTCGGCACTCTAAAATAAGGACCGTATCGTCCGATCGGGCGGCGGATGCGAGCGCCTGACAGAGATTTTCGAGCAAGTCCTTGGGCAGCGCTGCGGGAGCCAGATCGGTGATGACCACAAGCTTTTTGTCCTGCATGACCGGAACGGCATTCACCGCGTCAAAAAGCTTTTCCATCGCGGCCTCCCGCGTTCCTGACGCGGGAGAGAAGGAGATCGGAAAAAAATTGAAAACGTCCATCCCCTCGGACATTACCGCTCGAAAGGCTTTTTCACGACAAATGGTTTTTAGATAGTCCTCTTCCCCGAAAAATACAAAGGCTCCGCAGATCCCCTGCTTGACGGCAGCGGAAAACGTCTCTGCACTCATGGGAGCATCTGGTTTTGCCGGCATGTCCGCCTCCTGTAAAAATGAATGTCAAACAAATTAAGTGGAAATATTTGTAATTTTCAACAATTTCCACAGAGTTTTCCACAAAATTACGGATGGGAGTCAAATGGTTCCGGATTTCGGACGTTTTCGACGGCAAAGCGCAGCAGCTCCAGTGCCTCGGCGACCGTTTGCAGCCGGATCTCCATCCGATTGCCGTGAAATTCCTTCCGTCGGCAAAAAACTTCTCCGCTTTTTGACGCCGCGGCGAGATAGACGAGACCGACCGGCTTTTCCGGCGTGCCGCCGCCCGGACCGGCGATGCCGGTCACGGAGACGGCAAAGGTCGTCCCAAGAACGCATAGAGCACCCTTTGCCATTTCCTCTGCGGTTTGTGCGCAAACGGCGCCGAAGTCGCGCAGAGTCTGCTCTTTTACGCCCAAAACCCGATGCTTTACGCGGTTGTCATAGGAAACGATCCCGCCCCAGAACACCGAGGACGCGCCCGGAACATCCGTGATGGATGCGGCAATCAGCCCGCCGGTGCAGCTTTCCGCTGTGCCGAAGGTGATCCCGCGCGCGGCGCCGAGGCGCAGAAGCGTCTCGGCGCTTTGCCGAATTTTCAGCGGTAGAGCGGATATTTCGCACATAGCTCCGTTACCTGCTCGCGAATGTGGTCAGCGCTTGCCTCAAAATCCTTGGCGCATCGTCCAATGAGATGTCCAACGGTATCGAGGTCGCTTTCCACAAAGCCTCTTGTCGTGACGGCGGGCGTGCCGACACGGATGCCGCTTGTGATAAACGGGCTCTGCGGATCGTCCGGAATGGCGTTTTTGTTGACTGTGATATAGACCTCGTCGAGCCTGTGCTCAAGCTCCTTGCCTGTGATGCCCATCGGACGAAGATCGACGAGCAGCAGGTGGTTGTCGGTCCCACCGGAGACAAGATCGAAGCCCTCGGCGAGCAGAGATCTTTCCAGCGCCTTGGCATTTTTGAGGATCTGCTCCTGATAGGTTTTGAATTCGGGACGCAGCGCCTCGCCGAAGCATACGGCCTTGGCGGCGATGATGTGCATGAGCGGTCCTCCCTGCGTACCGGGAAAGATCGCCTTGTCGATCGCCTTTGCCAGCTCCTCGCGGCAGAGGATCATGCCGCCGCGCGGTCCGCGCAGCGTTTTGTGCGTCGTGGTGGTGACGACGTCGGCATACGGCACCGGATTTGGATGCAGTCCCGCCGCGACAAGTCCCGCGATGTGCGCCATGTCTACCATGAAGTAGGCGCCAACCTCCTTGGCGACGGCTGCGATTTTTTCAAAATCGATGATGCGCGGATAGGCGGAAGCGCCGGCGACAATGAGCTTCGGCTTTGCTTCGAGCGCGGTCTCGCGCAGCTTGTCGTAGTCGATGCGTCCTGTCTCTGTATCCACGCCGTAAGGAACAAAGTGGAAATAGGAGCCCGACATGTTGACGGGCGAACCATGCGTCAAATGGCCGCCATGCGCGAGATTCATGCCGAGCACGGTATCGCCGGGCTTCAGCAGCGCAAAATAAACCGCCATATTCGCCTGCGCACCGCTGTGCGGCTGCACATTTGCATGCTCGGCGCCGAAGAGCCTGCATGCTCTGTCACGGGCTATGTTTTCCACAACGTCGACGCATTCGCAGCCGCCGTAATACCGCTTGCCGGGGTAGCCCTCCGCATATTTATTGGTCAAAATGCTTCCCATGGCTGCCATCACAGCCTTGGAAACAAAATTTTCGGAGGCGATGAGCTCGATGCCGCGGCGTTGACGGGCCAGCTCTGCTGCCATCGCTTTTCCTACTTCCGGATCGTATTCCGTTATGAATTGAATGGTTTTGTCTGCCATTTTTACCTCCAAGCCGTTTGGACGGCTTTTTATATTATTTTTATCATCTTAATAAAATTATTATAACATAGATCCGTATCGCCTGCAAGAGAGAATTTGATATTTCCGGGACAAAAGACGCGGCAGGACCAAACGCCTCTTTTTCCAAAGGGAGCTTGTCCTCTCCGCTTTCTGGCGGCAGGCCGGGAATGGCCATGCCTGCGTCTGTACGGCTCGCCAATATTAGGAGAAGAAAAAAGGCTTTTCGCTTGCCTTCTTTTTTGACTTTGCATGCCTGTTCATGCAAAGGGAAGGCTTTCGCGCAGCTATGCAGGAGGTGGGGATGCCGCCTGCCCGGGATGCGGGCCGGCAGGCGTGTCCCCTTTCGCGCTGCCTATGATTTTTCCCCGCGGTATTTTTCGCCGTCCATCTGCGTTGGCGCGTGCGGGCATGGATACATAGGAAAACGCCTGCCGCCCTGACGGAGCTGGGGCGTACCGGCGGCGCCGGAAGAGGCGGCCTCTATGTCGGCTGCCTGTGTTCTTCGGTCCGCGCGTCGTATAAAAGTGTACAAAAAAACAGAAAACGCCGGCATGGCACGGCGTTTTCTGTGGTCTATTCTTTTTGGGAAGCTTCGTTTTCCTTTTTTTCTTTCTTTTCCCGCAGTCTTTTTTCCTGTCTGTAAAGGAACAGCGCCTGAAACAAATAATCGATCTCTTTTTCCGGCTGGCCCTTTTCTGCGTATTTCTGGAGGATATGGTCAAATTCCGAATCGTTTTCCATCATTTTTTCAAATAGATCGATGTTTTGGATAAGAAGGCGGATGGCGGCTTGCTTTTCTTTCGGCAGGCCGCCGATCTGTTCGATCAGCGAACTTGGAATTTCGGACGGGGCGTTTTGGTTTTGACTCATTGCATGAATTCTCCTTGGTAATTTTATGTGTTGGAATGTATTGATTCCAAAATTGAGCGCAAAATAGTGTAAAATCAACATCAACACGTAAACTAACAATGAAATTTTTAAGGAGAGCTCCCCATGTCGAACAGAATCGTTCCGGATATTGGCATAGGAAAGAATCTGAGAAGACTGAGAAAGAATGCCGGACTGACGCAGGAACAGGTCGCGGCAAAGCTGCAGTTGCGAGGAATTTCCGTCAGCAGGGAAATGCTTTCTCAAATGGAACGCGACCGGTATAATATCAAGGTCAGCATTCTGTTGGCATTCAAAGAGATTTACAGAGCTTCCTTTGAGGATATTTTCAAGGACTTGCCATGAACCGATGTGCGGGATGCGGCAGGTCTTTTTATTTTGGAGCGGCAGGATAGTTTTTTAAAATATCAAGATAGGCGTCTCCCGCTACAATGATGTGCGCAAGAAGCTTGATTTCCAATAGGTCGAAGGCGCGCTTGACCTCTCTGGTTGTAAAAAGGTCGTCGCTGGAGGGCAGCGCGACGCCGGACGGATGATTGTGGGCGAGCACGACCATGGAGGCGCGCCTAAACAGTGCTGTTTCGACAAGGCGCCGCAGCGTGATAGCGGAGGAATTGACAGAGCCCTCATGCACTTTGACACATTCGATCAAATGGAATTTATTGTCCAAAAGCAGAAGAAAAACCGTTTCTACGTTGATGCCGACATATTGGTTCACGAGAAATTCCCCGATTTTTTCGAGACTGGACAGAGAGGTTGTGGCACGGTTCTTTTCGAGCGCATACCGCCTTGACAGCGCCGGAATCATTTTGATGAGCGTCGCGGAATGGGTTTTGATGCCGGGAACGCTTATGAGATCGTCGAACGGGGCGTCGAATACATCGGCAAGCGAGCCGAACCGTTCGATCAGCGCATGTGCGACCTCGTTGGTGTCCTTCTGCGGGATCGAATAAAAAAGAAGCAGCTCCAGTACATTATGCGGTTCAAAATGATCGAGTCCTTCCGTGAGAAATCGATGCTTCATGCGTTCTCTGTGGTTTTCGTGCATAGCTCCTCCGCGCTCGGCGTCGGACAGCCGCGGGACGCCTCCGCGCAGCCGTCTGCCGTTCTCCCCCTCTCTGTATACCGGCGATGTCGCCGCTGTTATGATGCGCATCAATAGTGTATCACATATTATCGATAAATTCAATACTTTTTTCATATTTATTTACTACAAGCCGCATGGAGAAAGGCCTCTGGGATAAAACTATTGAAAAAATGCGGCCGATGTGATATGATAATAAAAGGAAGATGTCCATCCATTTTCCGACGGCTTTTGGACTTGGGGCTTCATCGAAATACGCCGATACGCCGGTGCGGCAGTGTTTGCGGGACCGGCAGCGAAAAGACGGAGGTTCCCTTATGAAAAAAACATGGCAGACTGTGAAAAAATATGTACCGCTCTGGTCAGTGGTCTTTTTTGCTTTGTTTGTCGCGGCGCTCATTGTAAAGGAGGTCGCAAAGTACGAGGAAGGCTTTGCGGATTTCGTTTCCGACAGCTCCGGCGTTGTGATTCGGGCCGCGCTCGCTTATCTTACGAATTATATCCCGTTTTCCCTTGCGGAATTCCTTTTGCTTGCCTCTCCGGTTTTCATCGTACTGATTTGCATGGCGATCGGCAGGCGCGTCAGGCGTTCGCCGGCGGCGGGGATCCGCTATTGCGCGGGCTTTTTGTCGGTTGTCCTGCTGGTCTACTCACTTTTTATTTTTGGATACGGGACGGGATATTACGGCAAAACCATTGATGAAAAGCTTGGTCTCGAGAGAGACGGCGTCTCTGCGGAGGAGCTGTATGATACGGCGATCGCCTTGATGGACGCGGTAAGAGAGGACATCGATGAGGTGTTCTATCCGCAGGATACCTATTCCGCGATGCGTTTTTCCTATGCGGAAATGAATGAAAAGCTGAATGCCGCCTACGACCGGCTGTGCGACCGGTATCCTTCGTTCCAGCGGCTGCATTCAAATACGAAGCCCGTCATGCTCAGCGAACCGTGGACCTATACGCACACATCGGGCGTATACTGCTTTTTTACCGGAGAGGCAAATGTGAACGTCAATTATCCGGACTATATCGTCGTAAGTTCGGCGGCGCATGAAATGGCGCACCAGCGCGGCATCACGCGGGAGGATGAGGCGAATTTCGTCGCGTTCCTTGTCTGTACAATGAGCGACGACGCTTATGTGCGCTACTGCGGCTATGCCGACGTACTGAGCGAGGTGATGAACAAGCTGTATTCCGCGGACTATGAGCTGTACGCCAAGGCGAGCGCCTGCATGCCGGAGCAGCTGCGGCGGGAGTATGCTGCATACAGTGAATTTTTTGATCAATATCGGGAAAATATCGCCGCCGATGTGTCGGGCGCCATCAACGACGCCTATATCACTTCCCACGGACAGCCGGCGGGGATCCAGAGCTATGGACTTGTCGTAGACCTTGTCGTCGCCTATATGCAGCAGAGAGCTGCTTTGTGACGGCAACAGGCTTTCCTCTCGGACGGGGATCCCGATGCTTTGACTTTGCCATGCGCTTGCTTGGGCGGAAAGGGAGAGAGATATGTCAGAGGAAAAAAAGCGAATCTTGATTGTGGAAGATGAAAAAAAGATTTCTCAGGTAATTCGGGTGAATCTGATGATGGCGGGCTATCTTTGCGAGGTCGCCTCCGACGGGGAAGAAGGTCTGCAAATGGCGCTTTCCGGCGATTTCGATTTGATTTTGCTGGATCTGATGCTCCCGAAGCGGGACGGCTTTTCCGTGTGCCGGGAGATCCGGCGGACCCTTTCTACGCCGATCATCATGGTGACGGCGAAGGAGGAGGACGCGGACAAGGTCATGGGACTTGAGCTCGGCGCGGACGATTATGTGACAAAGCCGTTTTCCGTGAAGGTCCTGCTTGCCAGGATCAAAGCGAATATCCGGCGGTATTCCGGAGAAGTGGTCGAGACGGTGAAGCCTTCGGAAAGCGAGGAGGACAAGATCGTCATCCGAGAGCTTGTCATCGACAACAAGAATTACAGAGTCACCAAAAACGGGAAGGAAATCGAGCTGTCCAATAAGGAATACGAGCTGCTTTACTTTCTCGCGTCCCATGTCGGGGAGGTCTTTGAAAGAGAAGAGCTGTTAGGTAAGGTTTGGGGCTACGAGAGCTATTACGGCGGCATGCGGACGGTGGACGTCACGATGTCCCGCCTGCGGGCAAAAATCGAGGATGTGCCGGCGGAGCCGGAGTATATCCTGACCAAGCGGTCAAAGGGCTATTATATCCCTGCGTGACGGGAATATGGCATGCTGGGAAGGAGAGCGGCGATGTATAAGAACCTGCATTACAAAATCATTCTGATCTTTGTGATTTTTACCATTACACTGATGACTGCCATCGGTGCGATCCTGATCGGAAGTGCCTACGATTTTTATAACAATGATTTTATCGATGAGATGGAAAGCGCACTCGACCCGGAGGGGACGCTGTACGGCGAGCTGCTTTCCGCGTTCGGAGAGGGCGAATGGTATCGGCTCCAGCGGGAGATCTTGAGCTCCTATTCCAGCACGCTCGGCATCAGCAAATACCGGAATTATTTTATACTCGACGAAAACGGCAACTTTCTCGACGGCTCGGACGCAAGGCTCGGCGAGCAGCTGGAGCGGACGGACAACATCATTTCCGCCATGGCGGGGAATACCGGCTCCGGAAAACAGCTCTGGACGGATTACATCGATTATGCGGTCCCGATTTCCGACGGGGAAAACGCCTGTATCATCTATATCCGGGATTCCCAGGAGGAGGCGCGCTCCTTTGCCATGATGATTTTTCAAATTACCGTGCAGGCGCTCTTTATCGGACTTGCCGTCGCGGTGGTGCTTTCCTTTTTCCTTGCCAAGGCGATTACCGCTCCGATCCAAAGCCTGACAAAGGGAGCGCAGAAAATCGCAAGGGGCGAGTTTGAAAGTGAGATTCGGATCCATTCCAGCGACGAGATCGGTACGCTGACGAATGCGTTCAACAATATGAAGGACGTTTTGAAGAATACGCTGGATGAGGTGACGGGAGAGCGGCAGAAATTTGAGACGCTGTTTATGTACCTGAACGATGCGGTCCTGGCGTTTGACAGCTCGGGGAAGCTGATCCATATCAACAAGACGGCAAGAGAACTGTTCCGGTATTATGAGGATACGGATTCCCCGGAGGGGAAAAGATTCAATTTTTCTACGATGATCAAGCTGCTTGCGATCGATTATAAAGAGGTTTCCGAGCGGTATAAGGAGAACCGCAACTACTGTATGCGCGATATTATGTTTGCCGGCAAGGCGCTGGACGTCACGTTCGCGGAATTCCGTTATATCGAGGGCAACGAGGAGAAAAACGGTATCATGTGTGTGATCCATGATATCACGAGCCGCTATGAGCTGGACCGTTCCCGCAGGGAATTTGTCGCGGATGTCTCCCATGAGCTTCGCACGCCGCTTACCAGCATCAAGGGCGCGGTGGAGACCGTTCTGGAATATCCGTCGCTCGACCCGGAGCTGCGTGACAATTTCCTTCACATGGCAGTGGAGGAATGCGACAGAATGACGCGGATTGTCGCGGACCTTTTGGTGCTCTCGCGGCTGGACAACAAAAAAATATCGTGGAAGATCGAGACCTTCTCGCCGGTGGCGTTCCTTGACCACCTGTATGATGTCATGTGCGTGGAGGCAAAGAACCGGAACCACACCTTTACCAGACGATATCCGAAAAAGATGCCGGATATCACGGGTGACAGAGAAAAGCTCCAGCAGGTGCTGCTCAATATTCTTTCCAACGCGATGAAGTATACGCCGGACGGAGGGCATATCGACCTTTCGGCGGCGCCTGCGGCCGGCGGCGTTGCGGTGTGCGTGACAGACAACGGCATCGGCATCCCGCCCGAGGACGTGCCGCGGCTGTTCGAGCGCTTTTACCGGGTGGAAAAGGCGAGGACCTCCGATGCCGGCGGAACGGGGCTGGGGCTTGCCATCGCCAAGGAAATTATCGATGCGCACGGGGGAGAGATCCGCGTGGAAAGCGAGCCGGGACACGGCACGCGCGTTTATGTGCTGCTGCCCTATCAGACTGCGCTTGAGCATGAGGCCGACAAGGCTTGAGGGAGACTTATGCGGGGAGAAAAAAGGATCATTGAGATCGTAAAAACCATAGCGGTAGCAGTTCTTCTTGTCTTGCTCGTCTGTCTCTGTGTGATATATATGCTTTCTTATCAGGGCGGGCAGACGGCGGAATTTACAAGGAATATGATGGAGCGGCTTACCGGCGAGTCCATCAAGTATCAATATCTGGACTATTTTGAACAGCCGTACACCATGCCGGAATTTATCGGCTTTTCTTCGGGGCGGACGGGCGAGAGCATCGGCTTTTCCGGCGGAGAGGAGCTGGAGCAGGCATACGGGGATGTGATAAGGTTCTATGAAGAACTGTTCTCGCCGGAAAGCACCGTTACCGAAATGACAGAGGAGCAGGGAGAGGCCGCCTTTGCGCAGATCATGCAGGGAAGGTATATCTATGTCGGCTATTTTTGTGATCTGCCAAAATCGGTGATCGCTGGGACAGCCGAGACGGAGCTGCTCTTTTCCGGCATTTCCGGCGAATTTATCAAGGAGATTTTTATTGTGCCGGACCGATATTTGAAGGATGGCTTCACAGTCGGAGCGGGCGGCACACAGACCTATGCGTCCATCTATTCTTTTTACGCGGTAGCCAGAGATTCCGAGGGCCGTTACTATCGGTATACGACAGGCGATGCGCCTCAGACCTCGCAGGATGTGAGCTTTAACACAAATTATTATCTTTCATATAATACAGCAGAGAGCGCTTTGCGGTACGAATTTGCCGCAGAGACTGAGACGGACGCCTTTCTGGAGAAATACGGCTTTTCCGATAAAGTTGCGGATACTACGGTCATTTACGGGGAAAGCCTTTCCGGAGGGCTTCTTTCCGTTTCCCGCGGAACGGTAGATTTTCGGCTTGAAATGTCGGTTTTGAACGCTCTTTATATGAATCCGGAACGAGTCACCTCCTATACGGACGACGCAGGCGTCAGGATATATTTTGATGAGGGACGAAGCATTCGGTTTACGCCCGAGGGGACCGTTCAATATACGGCGCTTGGGGAGGAGGGGATCTCCTTTGAAGAAATTTTCGGCTATCCTGCGGAATTTGAATGGGATGTTTTTGATTATCTCGGCGCGGCTATGATCCTTGCGGATTCCCTGGAGCCGATAGAGGATAGTCTGACGGAAGGGACGACGCTTTTTCTTTCCGGTATGGAGTATGACGGCGAAACGCTGCGGCTTTCATTCGGATATCGGTATCATAACCTTCCGATCTTTATAAACGGGAGCGCGGACATGATCACGTTTGAAATGTCGGGGGGACTCATAAAAAGCGTTTCCTTTGCCGTATGGGATGTGGAGATATCGCAGGAAACGTCGGGTTCTCCTGATTTTATGTGGCTTCTGCGCGGATATCTGACGGACGCACAGGAAAAAAGAAGGCTGATTTTGGCGTATCTTTCACAAGGGGACGCAGCAAGCTGCGGTCTGGAGCTTGCTGCGGTTCTGCCGTGACGGGGCCGGGAGGTAGAAATGAGCTGGAAAAATCTGAAAACCCTTGCCATTGCGATTCTGCTTGTCATGGATGTGTTTTTCCTTTACAGCTTGATTGCGCGGGAGAGGGCTGCCCGGTATTATGACAGCGAGCTTATCGACGCGGCAACGAAAATTTTTCATGAAAGCAGCCTTTACGTGGACAAAAGCTTTCTTACGGAGCGGATCGTTTCGCTTCCGGTCTATTCGGGAACGCTGGATGAAGCGTTTTTTGAGGCCCTTTTGGAAAAAATGGAGGGGAACGGCTATACGGCCGAAAAGGAGACCGGCGGAATGCGCTTTGTCCGAGAGGACGTCGAGCTTTACATCGGCAATGATTTTACATTTTTGTATGGGAGCGGCGGGGAATATGCAAGTCCCTCGGAAATGCTGGAAAGCGGTTCGTTTGTAAGGTGTGAGCCGGAGGATTTCCCGGAGATCCTCCAGGCGGCGCGTGCATTTTTATCCGAATACAGCGCGCTTCATTTGGCGGCGGGAGAGCGGTTCTACTATACATGCTCCTTTGAAGAGCTTTTTGTATCCGGCACGGACGGTGTCCTGTGCGTATCGCAGGAGATCGGCGGACGGGATACCGGCAACCGGCTGTATCTTCTGTATTCGGACGGACAGATCACCGCCGCGGACGGGCGGTTTGCGATCATGGCGCCGGTGCGGAAGATGACCGCGCAGACCGTGGGGAGAATGGAGCTCCTGTTTGCCGAAAAGGATTATTTGGATGAGAAATACCGGCAAGGAGGCGAGGTTTCGCGTGAGAACATGATCCTTGAGGCGGTAGAGGATTCCTATGAGGTGTTTTTTGACGCGGACGGGAGCTTTTATTTTGTTCCGGTGTGTACCTTGACTTATCGGAACGGGGAGACGAGAACCTACAACAGTGTTTCCGGCGAAATATATTCGTAAAAATCCTCCGGACAAAAATTAAAAAAATTATAAGAAATATATTGGCTTTTTTTAAAAAATATGGTATACTGCTTGTACACGAAAATCGGATGGAGCAGGAACTTTTTCCGGAGATGCAGGAAAACGCTGCCGGCGGGAGCCGGAGTGCCGCATGCCGGCCCTTCAGAAGCGCTTCTCTGCCTTCCGGTTTGAATTCATATCAGTACCGCCGGACCGGCAGATAAGCCGCGGATGGCAGGATGGAGCTTACAATGGAGAAAATTATAGTGGACGGCGGGGTTCCGCTTTCCGGAAAGGTCGATGTGAGCGGAATGAAAAATGCCGCGGTTGCGGTCATTTTTGCAAGCGTTGTTGTTTCCGGAGTCTGTGTGATAGACAATCTTCCCTGTATCAGCGACGTTTCAGATTCGCTTGAAATTTTAAAAAGCGTAGGCGCAAATGTGCGGACCCTTTCCGGCACAAAGGTGGAAATCGATACCACGCACGTATCCGATATAGAGGCGCCCTTGGAGCTTGTGCGGCGGCTGCGCGCTTCCTACTATCTTGTCGGCGCGCTGCTCGGCCGGTTCGGGCATGCCAAGGTAGGACTTCCCGGCGGCTGCGATTTCGGCGTGCGCCCGATCGACCTGCATGTCAAGGCATTTGAAAAGCTGGGCGCGGAGGTTTCCGTCGGGGGGGGCTGCATTGAGACGACCGCGCAGGACGGCGTGCAGGGAAGCAGCATTTATTTTGACTGCTCCTCGGTCGGCGCTACCATCAATACGATTATTGCCGCTGTGCTGGCGAAGGGCGTGACGGTCATTGAAAATGCTGCGAGGGAGCCGCATATCGTTGATCTTGCCAACTTTTTGAACGCCTGCGGTGCCGATATCCGCGGCGCTGGCACCAGCATGATTAAGATTAACGGCGTGGAATCGCTGCACGGCTGCGAGTATTCGATCATTCCCGATATGATCGAGGCGGGGACCTTTATGATCGCTGCGGCAGCAACGGGCGGCAAGCTGTACATAAACAACGTTATCCCAAAGCATCTTGAGACCATTACGGCGAAGCTGCGTGAAATGGGTGTCGTCGTCGAGGAGTTCGACGAAGCGGTTATGGTGTCCCGCGGAAAAGGAGCGCTTTCGGCTGTGAACGTCAAAACGCTGCCATATCCGGGCTTCCCAACCGACATGAACCCGCAGATGACGGTGCTTCTGTGTCTTGCAGACGGAACAAGTCAGATGTCCGAGACGATTTGGAACAACCGGTTCCGCTATGTCGACGAGCTTCAGCGCATGGGTGCAAAAATCAAGGTGGATGATAAGACCGCAGTGATCGAGGGAAATACGGTATTCACGCCTGCGTGCGTAAAAGCGTGCGACCTGCGCGCCGGTGCTGCCATGGTCATTGCCGCACTTGCGACAGAGGGGCGCACGGAAATCGAGGAGATCGGCCTGATCGAGCGCGGCTATGACGATATCGTCACGAAGCTTCGGAATGTCGGCGCCAATATCCGCAAGGTATATTTTCCCGACGGGGGAAGAAAACTGAATATCGGGTGATGGAAAAGGGCAGGGATACTGCCCTTTTCCCAGATTTATTCTGATTTTCCGATTCATCGAAAAGGAAGCGTAAAAAAATGAGAAGCATCAGTGTGTTCGATATCATAGGTCCGATCATGATCGGACCGTCGAGCTCCCATACGGCGGGAGCGCTGAAGATCGCAAGAGTGGCCGGTCTGCTTGCCAAAAAGAAGATTGCGAAGGTCCATTTTGCGCTGTATGGATCCTTTGCCAAGACCCATCGCGGGCATGGCACGGACCGTGCGCTTGTCGCGGGGATCCTCGGCTTTGATACAAGCGATTACCGGATCCGTGAATCCTTTGAGCTGGCAAGGGAAAAGGGCATCGATTTTGATTTTGAGGAAATCGACGAGCAGACGGATTATCATCCGAATACGGTCGTCATTACACTGACGGAAACGGATGGGACGGTCAATACGCTGCGCGGCGCGTCCGTCGGCGGCGGAGAGATCAAGATCCATGAGATCAATGGATGCGAAATCAAATTTTCCGCGAAGAACAATGCGATCATTGTCCGCCAGAAGGACAAGCCCGGCGTGATCGCGGCGGTCGCCAAGGTATTTGAAAACGACGGGGTCAACATCTCCTACATGAGCGTTTATTGCGAGGATGGAAGTGACGAGCAGTTTTCCATCATCGAAATCGACGGCGAGTTCGACGAGGGCGCGCTGGAGGAGCTGCGCAGGCAGAAAAACGTGCTTTCTGCCGTGTATATCAAGGTAAAGTGATGGGATGGCGTGATGAGAGAGGTCATGGATTTTTCAAATGGACGGGAGCTTTTGTCTCTGTGTGCCGGTAAAAACAAGACGATTTCGGAAGTGATGCTCTTGCGGGAGCTGGAAAAGTTCGGCTCCTCCCGCGAGGCGGTATGGAAGCGGATGCGGGAATCCTTTGAGGTCATGCGGGAGAGCGTGGGACGTTCTCAGACGGAGCAGATGCGGCTGCTCGGCGGCTATATCGGCGGGGAGAGCAAGGCGCTTCTGTCCCGCATCCTGCGCGAGGGCGCGATGGGCGGGATGATTTCCCGCGCATCCGCCTATGCCATGGGTGTCATTGAGCTGAACGCCTCGATGGGACGCATCGTCGCCGCGCCGACGGCAGGCTCGGCGGGTGTGATCCCGGGGATCCTTGTCGCGGTCCACGAGCTGTATGATTTCAGCGAGGATGCGCTTGTCGGCGCGCTTTTCAACGCCGGCGCCGTCGGGTATCTCATCGACCGCAACGCGACGCTCTCCGGCGCGGAGGGCGGATGTCAGGCAGAAGTCGGCGCCGCGTCCGCGATGGCGGCCTCTGCGCTCTGCGAGCTGTTCGGCGGCGCCCCCGCCGTATGTCTTGCGGCGGCGGGCGACGCTATCTCCAATATCCTGGGGCTTGTCTGCGATCCGATCGGAGGGCTTGTGGAGTCCCCCTGCCAGAAGCGGAACGCCATGGGGGTAGCGAATGCCGTCATCAGTGCGGAGACGGCGCTTGCGACAAATGGAAAGACGCTGGTTCCCTTTGATGAGGTCGTAGCGGCGATGTACAGCGTCGGGCGCAACATCCCGTATCAGCTGCGGGAGACGGCGCTCGGAGGGCTCGCCATGGCGCCGAGCGTGCGGAACCTGCATCCGGGCTGCGCCTCCTGCGGCGGGTGCAAGTAAGAAAAGACGTTTGCGAAAGAGTCTCCCGCGGGGGAGGCTTTTCTCTTTCCGAAAATGAATGGGCCGGCACGGGCAGCGGGCGTCTTCCGGAAAGCTTCCCTTTTTGGAAAAAACATTTGTTTTTCAAATGCGAAAAAATCAGTTGAAAAGTAAAATAAAATGTGCTATACTAAAAAAAGTATATGTCCCCAAAAAGGGAGGCAAAAAACGGAGGTGACAGGTACGGACCGCTTCAAACTAGTTTCCTCTTATGCGCCGACCGGCGACCAGCCGGAAGCGATCGAGGCGCTGACGCGCGGCGTGCTTGCCGGCGACCGCGAGCAGTCGCTTGTCGGCGTCACCGGCTCCGGAAAGACGTTCACGATGGCGAATATCATCGCAAACTGCAACCGTCCGACGCTGGTGCTCGCGCACAATAAGACGCTGGCGGCGCAGCTTTGCTCCGAATTCCGCGAATTTTTCCCTGAAAACGCCGTGGAATATTTTGTTTCCTATTATGATTATTACCAGCCGGAGGCGTATATCCCCGGCAAGGATCTGTATATCGAGAAGGATTCCTCCATCAACGATGAGATCGACCGGCTCCGGCACAGCGCGACCTCCGCCTTGTTCGAGCGGCGGGACGTTGTCATCGTATCGAGCGTTTCGTGCATTTATTCGCTCGGCGATCCTGCGGAATATCAGAAGCTGGTGCTGGCACTGCGTCCGGGCATGCAGATTTCCATCGACGAGCTGGCGCGCCGGCTCATCGCCATCAGCTATAACCGCAACGACATCTCGCTCGAACGCGATAATTTCCGTATCCGCGGCGATATCGTCGACATCATGCCGGCCTCCGGCAAAACGGCCGTCCGCGTGGAATTTTTCGGGGACGAGATCGATCGGCTTTGTGAAATCAATACGGTGACGGGGGAAATTCTCGGACTCATGACGTATGCCGCCATTTATCCGGCGTCCCATTACGCGACCTCGGACGAGAAGAAGGAGGCGGCGATCCGGCAGATCGAAGCGGAGCTTGCGGACCGCGTCGGATATTTCAAGGCGAACGGACAGCTCCTCGAGGCGCAGCGCATCGAGGAGCGCACAAAGTACGATATGGAAATGCTGCGCGAGGTAGGGTTTTGCTCCGGCGTTGAAAACTATTCACGTGTGCTGTCAGGCCGCGCGCCCGGTTCGACGCCGTATACGCTGCTTGATTATTTCCCGCGTGACTTTCTTTTGTTTGTGGACGAGTCTCATGTTACGCTGCCGCAGGTGCGCGGCATGAGCGGCGGCGACTATGCGAGGAAGAAAAATCTTGTCGATTACGGCTTCCGCCTGCCGTCGGCGTTCGACAACCGCCCGCTTTTCTTTGACGAATTTGAAAAGAAGCTAAATCAGGTCATCTATGTCAGCGCGACGCCCGGCGACTATGAGAGAGAGCATTCCGCAAGGCTTGTCGAGCAGATCATCCGCCCGACGGGACTTGTCGACCCGAAGGTGGAGGTCCGCCCGGTCGGGGGGCAGATCGACGATCTGATGGGAGAGATCCGCGCGCGCGCCGCGCGCGGGGAGCGTGTGCTCGTCACGACGCTGACAAAGAAAATGGCGGAGGATATCTGCGAATATCTGGAGATGAATCTCATCAAGGTGCGCTATATCCATCACAATGTGGAGACGATGGAGCGTCAGGAGCTCATCCGCGATTTGCGGCTCGGCGTTTTCGACGTGCTGGTGGGGATCAACCTTCTTCGCGAGGGGCTGGACATCCCGGAGGTGTCCCTTGTCGCGATTCTGGACGCCGACAAGGAGGGCTTCCTTCGCTCGGAAACGTCGCTTATCCAGACCATCGGCCGAGCGGCTCGGAATGCGGACGGCATGGTCATCATGTACGCCGATACCATTACGGGCTCCATGGCGCGCGCCATTGCCGAAACGGAGCGCCGGCGCAAAATTCAGACCGCCTATAACGAGGCGCACGGCATCGTCCCGAAAACCATTCAAAAGGATGTGCGCGCCGTCATTGAAATCACGTCGCGTGAGGAGATCACGAGGGCGGAAAAGAACAAAAAGCTGACAAAAAAGCAGAAGGAATCGCTTATCGAAAAACTGACGGCGGAAATGAAGCAGGCGGCTGCTGTACTCGACTTCGAGCGTGCCGCTTATCTGCGCGATTCCATCGCGAAGCTGAAAAAATAAAGTTTATCCATTCGAAAGGCAGCATCCATGTCCACGAAATATATCCGCATAAAAGGCGCGAGAGTGCATAATCTTAAAAATATAGATGTGGAGATCCCGCGCGATAAGCTTGTGATTTTCACGGGGCTTTCCGGCTCTGGGAAGTCCTCGCTCGCCTTCGACACGCTGTACGCCGAGGGGCACCGCCGCTTTGTCGAGTCGCTTTCGTCCTATGCCAGACAGTTTTTAGGACAGCTCGACAAGCCGGACGTCGATTTGATCGACGGGCTGTCCCCTGCGATTTCCATCGATCAGAAGACCACCTCCAAAAATCCCCGTTCCACGGTCGGGACCGTGACGGAGATCTACGACTATCTGCGTCTGCTTTACGCGAGGATCGGCATCCCGCACTGTCCGGTCTGCGGCAGAGAGATCCGGAAGATGCCGACGGACGTCATTATCGAAAAAATCATGTCGCTCGCCGAGGGGACGAGGTTCCTCCTCATCGCGCCCGCGGTGAGCGGGAAAAAGGGCATGCACGAAAAGGTGTTCGACGACGCCCGCAAAAACGGATATGCGCGCGTGCGTGTGGACGGCTATGTGTATTCCCTCGACGAGGTTCCGGCACTGGACAAAAATAAAAAGCATACGATCGAGATCGTGGTGGACCGGCTTGTCATGAAGCCGGACCTCCGGCGCCGCCTTTCCGATTCGCTGGAAACCGCGCTCGCTCTCGGCGGCGGGATCGCGGTCGTATATCTGCCCGATACGGACGAGGAGATGCGTTTCTCCCAGAATTATGCCTGCGAGGAGCACGGGATCGCCATGAGCGAGCTTTCTCCGCGCATGTTTTCCTTCAACAGCCCGTTCGGGGCCTGCGAAAAGTGCGCAGGCATGGGAGAGATGCAGGTCGTATCGGAAAGAAAAGTGATCCCGGATCCTTCGCTTTCCCTGCGGGAAGGCGCGATTGCCGTCAACGGCTTCAAGAGCATGGAGGAGGAAAGCTGGAACGCGCCGCTCATCGAAGCGGTCGGGCGCGAGTACGGCTTTACGCTCGATATGCCGCTTCGGGAGTATTCCAAGGAGGCGAAAGAGGCGCTGCTGCGCGGGACCGGCGCAAAGCGGTATCACGTCGTGCGGTATTTCGGCGGCGAGGGACGGGAAACCTATTCCTCGTGGAACGGCATTCTGAACATCATCGAATCCCGCATCGCGCAGTCCGGCAACGAATATTACAATGAATTCATGGATTTTACCCCATGTCCCGCATGTCATGGAAAAAGGCTGTCTTCTGAAACGCTTTCCGTCACGGTCGGCGGCTTCAACATTTACGAGCTCTGTTCGCTGAACGTGACGCGGGAGCTTGCGTTTTTTGAAGCTCTTACGCTGGACGCGACGGAGGAGCAGATTGCAAGGGAGATCTTAAAAGAGATCCGCGCGCGGCTCGGCTTTTTGAAAAGCGTAGGGCTGGATTATCTCACGCTCTGGCGCAAAGCGGGCACGCTTTCCGGCGGGGAGGCGCAGCGTATCCGGCTCGCGACGCAGATCGGATCGTCGCTTGTCGGCGTCATGTATATCCTTGACGAGCCGAGCATCGGGCTTCATCAGCGGGACAATTCCAAGCTGATCGCTACGCTCAAGCAGCTGCGCGATGCGGGCAATACCGTCATCGTCGTCGAGCATGACGAGGAAACGATGCTGGCGGCGGATTATATCGTCGACATCGGGCCCGGCGCCGGCATCCACGGCGGCGAGGTGGTCGCCGCCGGGACGCCGCAGGAGGTGATGGCCTGCGAGCGTTCGCTGACAGGGCAGTATCTTTCCGGAAAAAAGAAGATCCCAGTTCCGGCGCAGCGCCGTCCCGGAAACGGCAAATGGCTGACGGTCGTCGGCGCCGCCGAAAACAATCTGAAGAATCTGACGGTCCGGTTCCCGCTTGGAACGTTTACCTGCGTGACGGGCGTTTCCGGCTCGGGAAAATCCTCGCTTGTGAACGCCGTCCTCCTAAGGGAGCTGGAAAGGGTTTTGAACCGCGCGGCGGCTTATCCCGGAAAGTTCGAGCGCATCGACGGGATGGAAAACCTCGACAAGGTCGTATCCATCGATCAAAGCCCGATCGGACGCACGCCGCGCTCGAACCCCGCGACGTATACGGGACTGTTTACCGATATCCGCGAGCTGTTCGCGATGACGCCGGACGCCAAGGCGCGCGGCTATACCGCGGGACGCTTTTCCTTCAACATCAAGGGCGGACGCTGCGAGATGTGCGAGGGGGACGGCGTGCGCTGCATCGAGATGCACTTTCTGCCGGACGTCTACGTCACCTGCGATACCTGCCATGGCAAGCGGTATAATCATGACACGCTCGAAGTGAAATACAAGGGAAAGAACATCTTCGACGTTCTCGACATGACGGTGGAGGAGGGGCTCGCCTTTTTTGAGAATCATCCGAAGATCCAGAGAAAGCTCCAGACGCTCTATGACGTGGGGCTCGGATATATCAAGATCGGGCAGTCCTCGACGACGCTTTCCGGCGGCGAAGCGCAGCGGGTGAAGCTTGCAGCGGAGCTTTCGCGGCGCGGTACGGGGAAAACGATCTATATCCTTGACGAGCCGACGACGGGGCTTCATACGGACGACGTGGCAAAGCTTCTCACGATCTTGAACCGGCTTTGTGAAAACGGAAATACCGTGCTTGTCATCGAGCATAATCTCGATGTCATCAAGACGGCGGATTACATCGTCGACCTTGGTCCCGAGGGCGGAGACGGCGGCGGTACGGTCGTTGCCGCAGGCACGCCGGAGCAGGTCGCCGCCTGCGAGAGCTCCTACACGGGCCAGTATCTGAAAAAAATCCTGGAATAGAGAGAGGCATTTTTTAATAAAATATAAAGAATGTTCACATTTTTTCCATATCAGTGACATTAAAAATTGCTATACTAAGCGTAATTTAAGAGAATTCTATTTTCAAGTTTATTCTATCACAACAACCTCCGGAGGAAAATAAGACATGAAGGGAAATACAAAGACGATTATTCTGTACGTCGTCCTGATTGCCGGTTTGATTCTGGCGTGTCTCAGTCTGCTTGGCAGCAGGAGCGGCGCCGAGAGTATCACATACGGAGAGGTCATTGAGCTGTTCCACGACAACAAGGTGACGGAATGCAGCATCAGCTCAAGCAACCTTTTGACGATAAAAACGACAGAGACCGATGCCAACGGAAATCCGAAGACCTATCAGCTCCGCCTGCGCGATCTTCTCATGTTCAAAGAGGATGTAGATGAATATATCGATGCGCAGCTTGATCTTCCGGAGGAAGAAAGGACGCTGAAATCCTATATCATCGAAGAACCGAGACAGACCTCATGGCTTGTTTCGCTCCTTCCGTATATCATCATCCTTGTTATCGGCGCGGCGTTCTGGTTCTATATGGCCAATAAGCTTTCGGATGGGGAACGCAAAATGAGTGCGTTTTCCAAAGCGCGCGTCAAGGTGCCGAATCGGGATAAGACCCGCGTTTATTTCACGGACGTCGCCGGTGCCGACGAGGAAAAGGAAGAGCTTCGCGAAGTGGTCGAATATCTGCGGGATCCGGCGAAATACCGCAGGCTGGGTGCAAAGATCCCGCGCGGCGTGCTGCTGGTCGGCCCTCCCGGAACGGGTAAAACGCTGCTTGCCAAGGCAACGGCCGGCGAGGCGGACGTTCCGTTCTTTTCGATTTCCGGCTCCGACTTTGTCGAAATGTATGTCGGCGTCGGCGCCTCCCGCGTGCGCGATTTGTTTGAGACGGCAAAAAAAGCGCCGGCGAGCATTATCTTCATCGATGAGATCGATGCGGTGGGACGCCGCCGTGGTACAGGACTTGGCGGTGGACATGATGAGCGTGAGCAGACGCTCAACCAGCTGCTGGTGGAAATGGACGGCTTCGGCGGACACGACGGCGTAATCGTCATTGCCGCGACAAACCGTCCGGATATTCTTGACCCTGCGCTTTTGCGTCCGGGACGTTTTGACAGACAGATCACGGTAAATTATCCTGATATCAAGGGCAGGGAGGACATTCTCAAGGTACACGCCAAGGGCAAGCCGTTTGAGAATGACGTGGATTTAAAGAAAATCGCGCAGACCACGGTCGGCTTTACCGGCGCGGACCTTGCCAATCTGCTCAATGAGGCGGCCCTGCTCGCGGCGAGGAAAAACAAAGCGCTCATCGGCATGGTGGATATTGAGGAATCCCTGATTAAGATCACGGTCGGAACGCAGAAACGCAACTACAAGATCAAAGAGGAAGAGAAGCGCAAGACCGCTTATCATGAGGCCGGCCACGCGATCCTCGCGCATTTCCTGCCGACGCAGGATCCGGTGCGCCAGATCTCGATCATCCCATCCGGCAGAGCGCTCGGATACACGCTCAATCCTCCGGTCGAGGACAAATACAGTGTGTATAAAAACGAGCTTAAGGAAAACATCGCGATGCTGCTCGGCGGACGCGCGGCGGAGGAGATCGTGTTCGGCGATATCTCCGGAGGCGCCTCCAACGATATCCAGAGAGCGACGCAGATCGCCCGCAAAATGGTCACCGTTTACGGTATGAGCGATGCGGTCGGTACGATCCATCTGGGCAGTGAGCACAGCGACGACGAGGTGTTCCTCGGCCGCGACTTCAATACGGTGAAGGATTATTCCGAGCAGACGGCCGCTGTCATCGACAATGAGATCAAGAGGATCATCGATGAAGCGTATGCAAAAGCAAAGAGCATCCTTTCCGAGCACCGGGAAAAGCTCGATTTTATCGCTCAGTTCCTTGTCGAAAATGAGATCATGGACGACGAGCAGTTCAAAGCGGCGATGGAAACCGATGCTACGATGGAGGAGATCGTAAAAATCGGCGAGGAAAAGCGCCGCCGCTCCGAAGAAGAGAATAAGCTTCGTGAGGCGGCAGAAGCAGAAGCACGCCGCCGCGACGAAGAGGAGGCCCGCCGCCGTGACGAGGAAGCCAAGGCACGGGACGGAGAAAATCCCTATCGTCCGGATCTGTAATCAACAAAAAACGCCTGCCGCAGGAATGCGGCAGGCGTTTTCTTATCGCGCATGAAAATATACATCCCATTCATAAGCTGTTCATAATTTAAATTTATACTATTTATATTATGGTTTTTATTTTGAATTGTGGGTTCGGGAAAGGACGATATCGGATATGCTTGTGCTAAAGCAAATTTGTAAGGAGTATTCTGCCGGGGACAGCAAGGTCCCGGCACTGCGCGGGATCGACATTGAATTCCGAAAATCGGAATTTGTCTCTGTGCTGGGGCCGTCCGGCTGCGGAAAAACGACGCTTCTCAATATTATCGGCGGACTTGACGGATATACGAGCGGAGATCTCATTATAAACGGGAAGTCCACGAAAGATTTCCGGGATGCGGACTGGGACGCTTATCGAAATCATTCCATCGGCTTTGTCTTTCAGAGCTATAATTTGATCCCGCATCAGACGGTGCTTGCCAATGTTGAGCTGGCGCTGACGATTTCCGGCGTGTCGAGGGCGGAAAGACGCGCCCGCGCAAAAAATGCGCTTGAAAAGGTCGGGCTTGGCGGTGAGATCTCGAAAAAGCCCAATCAGCTTTCCGGCGGTCAGATGCAGCGCGTCGCGATCGTAAGGGCGCTTGTCAACAATCCGGAGATCCTGCTTGCAGACGAGCCGACGGGCGCCTTGGACTCCGAGACGAGCGTCCAGATCATGGAGCTGCTCAGCGAGGTCGCGAGGGACAGGCTCGTCATCATGGTGACGCATAACCCGGAGCTCGCAGAGAAATATTCGACGCGCATCGTCCGGATCCTCGACGGAAAGATCACAGGCGACAGCAATCCCTATCACGCGGACGCCTCGCAGGAGGGGAAGGCATCTGAGGCGGAAAAAAAGGAAAAAGGGAAGGAAAAACGGCTGAAAAATCGTTCCATGTCGTTTGCGACGGCGCTTTCCCTTTCTCTGAACAATCTGAAAACCAAAAAGGGAAGGACCTTTTTGACGAGCTTTGCGGGTTCGATCGGAATCATCGGGATCGCGCTGATTCTGGCTGTTTCCAACGGTGTGCAGGTCTATATCGACAGGGTCCAGGAGGATACGCTTTCCAGCTATCCGATCACCATTCAAGAGCAGTCTGTAGACATGACAGGGCTGATTACGACGATCATGAATACCAATACGTCTCAAACGGAGATCAAGCACGAGCTGGATGCGGTGTATTCAAACCGCGTCATGTATGAGCTGCTCAGCTCCCTGTCCAATACGAGCGTTCAGTATAACAATCTTGCGGCCTTCAAAAAATACATGGAAGAGACGCCGGAATTTGCCGAATATATCAGCGCGATCCAGTATACCTATGCGCTGGACTTCAACATTTACACCGAAGATACAGATGGAAAGATCATTAAATCCGATCTTGCGGAGCTGATGGAGGCGCTTTCCATTATGCCGGAGGGCTCGGAGGAGATGATGTCCTTCTCCTCTTTTGACGTCTGGCAGGAGATGCTCCCCGGAGAGAATGGGGCGCTTGTCAACGACCTTTTGTATGAGCAGTATGACATCGTTTACGGAAGCTGGCCTTCCTCCTATGATGAGATCGTCTTGATCGTGGACGAAAACAATGAGATAAGCGACGTTTCGCTTTATGCGCTCGGCCTGAAAACGACAGAGGAGGTAAGGCAGGAGCTTATCGATTCGATGGAGGGCAGTACGCAGACAGGCAAGGTGGAGCGCTGGACGTATGAGGAGATCTGCGGCAAGACGTTCAAGCTGATTCTGTCTTCGGATTTTTATTCCAAGAATGCGGATGGCACCTATACCGATCTTTCGCAGAGCGAAACGGGACTATCGCTGATCTATCAGTCCGACAAGCCGATCTCCTTGAAGGTGTCCGGCATCGTGCGTCCGAGTGGGGATGCTGTCTCCTCGATGATGAGCGGCGCCATCGGCTATACCAGCGCACTTACGGAATATGCCATTGAACGGGCATCGGAAAGCGACATCGTAAAAGAGCAGCTCGAAAATCCCGCGGTCGATGTCATAACGGGGCTTCCGTTTATGAACGAATCGGACGAAGAGCTGACCGATGCCGAAAAGGCAGCACAGATCCAAGCCTATTTTGCAGGTCTTACCAATGCGGAAAAGGCTGCGCTGTATACGTCGATCCATTCCAAAATGCCGCAGGAGGAGCTGGAAGCGGCAGCGGATGCGTATCTTTCGCAATATACGAGGGAAGAGCTCATAGAGCTTGTCGTGGCCGCCTATGCGGAAGAGCTTGGTATCACCGATACGACGGAGATCCGCGGTTATATTGAATCGATGAGCGAGGAGGACCTCTATGCTGCTGTAGCCGACTCCGTAAAGGAGACCATAGCGGCGGAATATGCGGCGAAGGTGGAGGAGCAGCTTGGCTCGATGACCTCAGATGCGCTTGCCGCGCTCTTTGATGCGGAGTCCTTTACGGAGGCGGAATATGCCGCGCTTTATGACGAATATATGCCTGCTTCTGTTTCTGAAACGACATATGAGAAAAATCTTGAGCGGCTTGGATACGTGGACCTTGCAAGCCCCTCTGCGATCCATATCTATGCGGCGACCTTTGAGGATAAGGATAACATTTCGGCTCTGATCGCCCAGTATAATGAGGGAGCCTCCGAGACGGACCAGATTTCCTATACGGATTATGTCGCGCTGCTCATGAGCTCGATTACAACCATTATCAACGCTATATCCTATGTTCTGATCGCGTTCGTTGCCATTTCTCTTGTCGTTTCCTCTATCATGATCGGCATCATCACCTATATTTCCGTACTGGAAAGAACAAAGGAGATCGGCATCCTGCGCGCCATCGGTGCCTCTAAACGGGATATTTCCCGTGTGTTCAATGCGGAAACGGCGTCGGTCGGTTTCATATCCGGCGCGCTGGGGATTGGCATCACGCTGCTGATTACGATCCCGGTCAATCTGGTTCTGCATGCGCTGACGGGCATCGGTTCTCTTTCGGCCTCCCTGCCGGTGCTGGGAGCTGTCATCTTAGTTGCAATCAGCATCGCTTTGACGCTGATCGCGGGTCTTATCCCGTCGAGGATCGCGGCGAAAAAGGATCCTGTGGTCGCGCTTCGGACAGAATGATCGAGATGCTTATGTAAATTTTTTCGACGGATTTGTAGACTTTGTCTGTCTTCCGAATATCCGAAAAGCTTGTTTCATAAATTTTGATATAAAGAGAAAAAACGGAGGAGACACATGGCGAAAAAGCTTTCTCGCACAAAATCGCAAAAGGTCGCATATTGGGTGGTACTTGTCAGCTTTGCGGCTCCCTTGATTTATTATCTCGTGCAGCTGATCGTCGGAACGTTCGACACGATGAACCTTCTGACGATGCTCCAGTGTGCGCTGGGCCTTATTGTGCTGCATGTACCGGACTTTTTGTCGGAAAAGCTGCGGTTTGAGATCCCATCGCTCTTATATGTGTTTTATCTTATTTTTCTCTATTGCGCGATTTTTCTCGGCGAATTTTATGATATGTTCAACCGCATTCCGTTCTGGGATGTGATCCTGCATTCTTCCAGCAGCCTTGTTTCCGGCTTCCTCGGCTTTATGTTCGTGGCGATCCTCAACAAAAGCGAAAAGGTGATGTTCCGCCTGTCTCCTTTGTTTGTATCGATGTTCGCGTTCTGCTTTGCCGTGACCATCGGGTCGCTTTGGGAAATTTACGAATATGTCTTCGACGGGCTCTTGGGCTTGAATATGCAGAAATTCACGACGCCTGACGGAACGGTGCTTGTCGGGCATGCGGCGCTTGTCGATACGATGGAGGATATCATCATCGATGCGTTCGGAGGCTTTGTCGCCTCGGTGATCGGCTATATTTCCTTGAAGCGCAAAAAGGATTGGCTTGTCCCGAAGCTTTTGGAGGCAGACGCCGGGGATAAGGCGTCATCTTCGGAAAAAAAGAATGACGAAGCGCTTGCGCTTTCCTTGACGGAGGGCGAGAAGCATCCGTCTGCCGGCGGGAAAGAAAAGCATACAAAATAACCGGAAGCCCCTGCGCCGCAGCGCAGGGGCTTCCGGTTTTATTTGACTTCGTTCTGGGGCTTGCCGCGGAAAAAGGCGGCGATGTTCTCCGCCGTGGTTTTCGCAATGCTTTCCAGCGCGTCGTCTGTCAGGAACGCCTGATGGGAGGTGACGAGCACATTCGGCATGGATATGAGACGTGCCAGCACGTCGTCGTCCATGATGTGGCCTGAAAGATCCTCAAAAAAGATATCGGATTCCTCTTCATAGACATCGAGGCACGCGCCGCCGACCTTTTTCTTTTTGATTTGTTCGAGCAGCGCCTCCGCATCGATTAAGGCGCCGCGTGAGGTGTTGATAAGAATGACGCCGTCCTTCATTTTATCAAGGCTTTTTTCGTTTATCATATGCGTGGTCTCCGGGGTGAGCGGGCAATGCAGGGAGATCACGTCCGATTCGGCGAACAGCCGGTCGAGTGCAACGTATTCAAAATCCGCGTCCTTGGCGGGATAAACATCATAGGCGATGACTCGCATGCCGAGCCCGCGGCAGATATCGATAAAGACTCTGCCGATGCGCCCTGTTCCGATGACGCCGACGGTTTTGCCGAAGAGATTGGCTCCGACAAGTCCTGTCAGGCTGAAATTAAAATCTCTTGTACGAAGATAGGCCTTGTGCGTTTTGCGAAGGAGCGTAAGCAGCATGGCGAGCGCATGCTCCGCGACGGCGTGAGGCGAGTAGCCCGGAACGCGGACGACGCAGATTTTTCCTGATGCCGCACGCAGGTCCACGTTGTTGAAGCCCGCACAGCGCAGTGCGATCAGCTTTACGCCGCATTGGCGGAGCGCATCGATGACGGGTTCTGAAATATCGTCATTTACGAATACACAGACGCCGTCCGAGCCTGCGGCAAGGCCTGCTGTATCGATATTCAGCTTGGTTTCAAAAAATTTGAATTCGATCCCGTTTTCGGGACCATATCGCTCAAGTCCCGGAATATCGTAGGGCTTGACGTCAAAAACCGCGATTTTGATCAAAGGAAATCCTCCTTGCGCCGGGGGTGTATTGTCTGGGATCCCGGCAAAGCTTTTCTTTAGTTTTGTTTTTCCACGCTTTTATATTCGTCGTAAAAACGATAATATGGACATTGACCGGTGCTGCCGTATACAAAATGCTCCAATTCGTCTTCATCCAGGTCAGCGGTACAGATATAAGCTTCAAAATCGTCGTCCCAATCATAAAAGACGCAGGTATCACAGTTGGATACAGCTTGTTTTTTCCGGATTTTCATGGCATGTCCTTCCTTTCCAAATTCGCTTGTCTGACAGAATCGGCGAGACCCTGCTTCTTATTCTATCATTCGATCGTCTATTTGTCAATGTTTCCCACTTTTTGAAGTAATCCGCTTGACAAAATAATATGTGCGTGATATAATAATGAAACATTTTCGAGCTGGTTATACGGTTTTGTCACCGTGTCTCGCCGGAGGTTTTATTTTGAAGATCAAACGTCATAAACTGACTTATACACAGTTAATCGCACTCAGCTTTTTGCTTGTTATTTTGGCAGGAGCGTTTTTGCTCTGTCTGCCGGTTTCGTCGGCGGAGGGAACGTGGACGCCGTTTCTGGATTCGCTGTTTACTGCGACCAGTTCTACCTGTGTGACAGGACTGGTGGTAGTCGATACCTATACGCATTGGAGCTTTTTCGGGCAGCTTGTGATCCTTTTGCTGATACAGATCGGCGGGCTTGGCTTTATGACGGTAATGACCATGTTCGCTATTTTTATGCATAAACGGATCAGCCTGCATAAAAGACGGCTTCTTATGCAGTCTGCGGGATATGTTCAGCTCAACGGCATAACGACGCTGATACGGAAGATCCTGCGCGGGACGCTTTTGTTTGAAGGCGCCGGCGCTTTGATTCTCGCTGTAAGATTCTGCCCGAAGATGGGCATCCTTGAGGGACTTTGGAACGCCGTTTTTCATTCTATTTCGGCATTTTGCAATGCCGGCTTCGATTTGATGGGCAAATACGGTCAGTTCACCTCTTTCATGACCATGCAGGACGATGTGATTGTTCAGTTTACGCTGATGGCTCTGATCGTCATCGGCGGCATCGGGTTCTTCGTTTGGTCGGATCTGATCCGCTGCAAGTGGCATTTTAAGAGATACGCGCTCCATACCAAAATCGTGCTTGTCACGACCGCTTTTCTTATCCTTTCGGGATGGCTTGGCTTTTTCCTGCTGGAGCAGGAGGGCGCGCTTGCGGGAATGAGCACAGGGGAGCAGATCCTCGGCGCACTGTTCCAGTCGGTGACGACGAGAACAGCCGGCTTTAACACGATCGATCAGGCGGCGCTTACCGACGGCGGCGGGATTCTGTCGATCGTTTTGATGCTGATCGGCGGCAGTCCCGGTTCCACGGCAGGCGGCATCAAAACAGCGACCTTCTTTATCGTTATCATGAACGTTGTGGCGTCGGTGCGCAGCAAGGACAGCATTACCGTTTTTAAAAAGCGGATTTCCGATGAAACCGTCAAGCAGGCCTGCGCGATTACCACGGTCTATATCGTGCTTGCTCTGGGCTGCGCGGTCGCCATCATGGCGCTGGAATCCATCGAGCTTGAGGTCGCGCTGTTTGAAACGAGCTCTGCTATCGGAACGGTGGGGCTTACTATGGGGATCACGCCGTCCATTGGCACGGCGTCCAAATGGATCCTCGCTTTTCTGATGTACGCCGGCCGCGTCGGCGGGCTTTCTCTGGCGCTTGCTTTTTCAACGGAGGGAGAAAGACCGGATATACAGCGCCCGACGGAAAAGGTGTTGATCGGATAACGACATGTGATTTATCAAAGACATGTGAGCGGAGGTTTTACGGAATATGAAATCCATATTGGTAATAGGAATGGGACGCTTTGGACGTCATCTTGCCAAAAAGCTGCTGGAGCTTGGCAATGACGTGATGATCGTCGATAAGGATGCGTCCGTGATCGAACAGTATTCGACTGTGTTTACGGATTCGCAGATTGCGGACTGCACCAACGAAAGTGTCCTGCGTACCCTTGGCGTCAACCATTTTGATATTTGCTTTGTAGCGATCGGAGACGATTTTCAGTCCTCGCTTGTCATTACGGCGCTTCTCAAGGAGCTCAAGGCGAAGTTTGTCGTCGCCAAGGCCAAGCAGGACATTCAGGCGGATCTTTTGATGAGGATCGGCGCAGATGAGGTGGTCTATCCTGAGCGGGAAATGGCGGAAAAGCTTGCCGTGCGCTATAACGCTTCCAATATTTTTGACTATATCGAGCTGACAAAGGATTATGCGATCTATGAGATCCCGGTCCCTGCGGCCTGGATTGGAAAAACGATATCGGAAATCAACATTCGGGCAAAATATAAGATCAATATCATTGCCATGAAGGTCAACAACGACCTGAAGCTTTTGCCGGGCGCGGAATACCGGTTCAACGGTTCGGACCATATGGTCGTTATCGGCAAGGCGGCGGACGTGATCCGTCTGTCCGACAAATGAGAACAGGGCGGAAAAGCGAATGACGTCTGCCGATAAGGAAAAATTGAAAACAAGCTGACAGACGGACTGCGGCAGAAAACGGGTAAAAGGGCGAAAGCCTCTTATCCGTTTTTTATACTTGTGGAACGATAAACGGCATTTTCCTATTTCCGGGGGCTGATACGGTTTCTGTTCTCTGCAAGCCGCAGCAGGCAAGACTTTTTGCGCGTCTGTTTGTCTATGCTGTCGCAGCGGCCTTTGCGTATGCAAATGCTTGTTCCTTTTCCTCGCGTTCATGGAGAACGATAAACTGCCAATTTCGGTAGTGATCCCATGAGGGGGCTTTCATTCCGGCGGCAATCATCCGCTTGATTGCTTCAAAATCAACCTCTTTGTCTGTCCATTCCCGGCTTGTCCTTCTTTTTTCGATAACCTCGCGAAATTCCATTTTGTTTCCTCCTGTGGCTTACCACTTGTTCCAGTGTACCTTGTTCTCAACCGTGGCCTTGACCTGGGTTGGCAGGAGCGGATCTTTGACGGCATAGCCCAAAACTACCAAGGCGGGTAAGGCCCAGCCATCGGGCACTTTCAGAAAATCTTTAATCTGTTCCGGCTCTTTCTTCACCGGAATATGGACAACAGACCCCAGCCCTTCCGCAGTTGCAGCAAGAAGCATATTTTCTACCAACGCCCATGCCGCGCCGTAATCCATAAGACCGTAGCCGTTTTTATCCTCGCTCAAAGGGTATTTCTGCTTGAAGTAGGGCAGGATTACACAAGCGGCTTCTTCCATCATGGTGCGCTGGCGGGGGTAGGCAATTTTGAACATTTCCTGCTGCGGCGTTTTCGGCTCCCCTATGCGGCAAGGGTAGGGACGAATAAATTTAGCCAGTTCCATAATGATGTTCTTATCCGTCAGCGTTACCAGTTCCCAGCGCCTTTGATGATTGGAGGATGGGGCTTTTAATCCCGCGTCTAAAATCCTCTCCAATACTTCTCTGGGGATTTCTCTGTCCACAAATTGACGAATACTTCTTCTCTTGTTGATAACTTCGTAAAATTCCATTTGTTAATCCTCCGTTTCCTGATTCACCAGCATGGCAAGATTTTTTGTGAAAGCCCTCGACAGGTCAATGAGCTGCTTTTGCTCCTCCGGCGTAAACATGGACATGGCCGTATCCTCTGCCCATGTGATATGGCGTACAACTTTTTCATAGTATGCCCGCCCTGCTTCTGTCATCTGGACGATTTTGCTCCGTTTGCTTTCCGGCACTTCGGTAACGGTAACATAGCGGTCTGACAACAGATTTTTGATGATTAAATTCACGGTCTGCTTCGATTGAAAGGTCCTCTTGCAAATTTCGGCCTGCGTCATTCCTTCTCTTGAGTAGAAGAGGACATTAACCACCAACAGCGTTTTCATCAGCATACCATGCCGCTTTGCGTATTCATCGTATAAAGCAAATTGCTCATCTCTGAATTTGCAATACAGGTATGCGTTTTTTCGATCTTCTTTAGTCATAACTTACCGCCTTTAGTCCATTCCTTTATGGTCAATTCCTTGACTTTATCAAGTATAGCATACTTTTCCATGGATTTCAAGACTTTCCAAGCGGTTGTAATTCTGGATAGGCTGCCGGACGGTATGAGCGATACGGGCATACGGATTGTAACCGTAACGGCAAAGAAATCGCGGAATCTGAAAGAAGTATCGATCCGATTGGTCAAGCGAAATCGAAATGGAATTGCGGCGCTTACCGTTTTTCAATTTGACACAGCTTCTTCAGTTCTGCGCCAATATCCCCTTCCATGCAGATCGCTCGCTTCTGTATTTCCTTCGGGCAGTATGTCTCTGATAGATTCACACAGGCATATACAGCTTTAGGGTTTTGATAGGTCATCCGCCAGAAGGGGTACTTGATAATCCCAGGGGTGTTTCCGCCGACCCCCAGCTCCAGATACAGGATATGTGTGCCTGTATGGCGGCGAAGAAAATCTTTATACCGCCCGGCGGCCCTGTGCCAGCCTTCGTCCTCCACAAAGGTATCATCCACCCGCAGATTCATGGACATGGGCGCACCGCATACCGGACAATGAGGCACTAATTCAGTGGGGACTGTCATGGAGAGCGAGATGCCGTTCGGTAATTCCAGTCCTTGTACGGTTATTGGGAATCCCTGCGCTTCCGCCATTTTGCGAATGGCCGCCTCGTTGTCATAAGTCTTTGGATGGCAGGGAATCGAACACTGCCACAGGCCATAGTCGCCCTGCGTATAGAACAGACGATGTTTATCGAATCCCGCCTTCTGAAAACAGTGGTCTACATTGGTGGTGAGCACAAAGTAATCCTTGTCCTGCACCAGCTTCAAGAGGTCATGGTAGACCGGCTTCGGCGCGTCCGTATAGCGGTTGACGGCGATATACCGGCTCCAATATGCCCAGTATTCTTCCGGATCTGCAAAGGGATAGAAACCGCCGGCATACATGTCGCAGAGGTCATACTTCGCAATAAAATCCCCGAAATACTTCTGAAAGCGCTCACCCGTATAGGTGAACCCGGCAGAAGCGGAAAGTCCGGAACCGGCTCCGATCACCACGGCTTCCGCCGTATCCAGTTCTTGCTTCAGCCGGGATATTTTATCGGAGCAGGCGCTCGTAGATTTCATAATCGCTGTTCTTGAAAACATTGAAGATCACCTCGATCTTGTTTGGGTTTCGTTTTTGCCATTCCCTGACCGTCTGGACCGCGATCTGCGCGGCGGCTTCATTCGGAAAATGAAATTCGCCGGTGGAGATGCAGCAGAAGGCTGCGCTTTGCAGGCCGTTTTCCGCAGCCAGATCCAGACAGGAGCGGTAGCAGCCCGCCAGCAGCTCCTGGTCTGCTTTGGTGACACTGCCATAAATAATAGGGCCGACGGTATGCAGCACGAAGCGGCAGGGCAGATTGTATGCTTTTGTAATTTTTGCTTGACCGGTTCCTTCCTCGCATCCCTGTCTTTGCATGATCTCGAAGCATTCTAAACGGAGCTGCACGCCCGCATAGGTGTGGATGGCATTGTCGATACAGCCATGACAAGGCACAAAGCAGCCCAGCATCCCGCTGTTGGAAGCGTTGACGATGGCGTCGGCAGCCAGCGTAGTAATGTCGCCCCGCCAGAGATACAGGCCGGGACGCACTGGCGTCAGGTCTGACAGCCTTGTGACACCTCGCTTTGCAAGGCGCTCCGTCAGATAAGCGTCCTGTACGGCCAAAAAAACGTCGCTGGCCGGAACCGGCGGGCGCACATTCATCAGGCTGCGCAGAAGACGGCGTTTTTCCGAAATACTGTCCGGCACGCGGATGTCTGCGTGTTCTCCCCGTTCCGCCAGCAGGCAGCGGAGCAGAAAATCCAATCTTTCATTCTGTGTCATCGTTCTACCTCCGTTCAATCGCTCTTGCAGGGCAGATTTCATAGCAGTTCCCGCAGGGAAGGCAGTGTGCCCCTGCTGGATGATGGCGGGCTTTGCCGATATATCGATGCGCCTCTGGGGGCATTTGGAATAACACGGCTTGCAGCCGATACACCCTGCCGTCACAAAGCAGCCGGTTTTCTTTGCTTTGGCCGTACCGAAGGAAAACCTAACGCGTTTGACTGGCTGCTTGGAAAAGGCAAACCATTTTCCCGTGCCTTCGTAAATCCTGAATATGGCGAGGGCGCTGCGGGAGCGCACATCGGGATAGATCTTCTCCATATAGGGATTTTTGCGGAACAGGTCGGGCAGGCACTCCGGCCCGATCTCCCTTATCCTGCCCTGCACGGACACGCAGAAAAGGATATCTTTGCCCTTCAGGGCGGTAAGGGCGATATTCTCATTGGCTTTGAGCCGCTCATAAAAGCTCTTGCCCTCGGCGGTCAGGAAGTAAAGACGCTTTCATCAGAATCCATGATGTCGATGGCGCAGGTAACGGGCTGTCCCTCGCCGTCCACGGTCGCGAGATACTGTACGGATTCTCCTGCAAAAGCTTTACGACTTCGCTTATGCTCGATATCTCCAATAAATGATGGTCTCGGTTTGGTCCCCTTTGCTGATTCGATTCCATTGTATCAGTGTCTTTTCGCACTGTAAAGTACGCACTTTATTGTGCCGTAGTTACGAATCAGATACTATTGGATAGTTACCGGCAGGGAACGACCGTGTATTTCTGCGGCTTTTTCGTACATCTGTTGCCTGTAAAATTTTTTGAAATCCCTGGTCTAATGGAAATCAACGTTGTTGCATGGAGGGCTTGTCCGTGTTATAATAATTCTATCATCCGAAAAAGGAATGTATAGACCCATTAGAAACCAATAAAGGAGAGCGATTTCATACAGCGAGCAAAAGCGCTTCCCGCCTGTCCGGTGGAAACGACCCTGATGCTGATCGGCGATAAATGGGAGGTCCTGATCCTGCGCGATCTTTTGACGGGGACAAAACGGTTCGGAGAACTGAAAAAATCCATGGCGGCGTATCTCAGAAGGTGCTGGCGGCGAAGCTGCGCGAGATGGAGGAAAACGGTCTTGTGAGCCGCAAGGTATATGCGGAGGTGCCGCCGCGGGTGAGTACAGTCTGACCGAGCTGGGAAAAAGCCTGAAACCCATTCTGGACGCCATGCGGACGTGGGGAGAGGGCTGCCAAGCGCAAAACGGTTGACGCAAGCGCGAGCTTTCGTTAACTGACGACCTCATTTTTTTAGGGATTGCGGCTTGCAGCGTATCCGAAGGAGAATGCGGCGACAGAAAATGCGCCCCCATCAAGGTGATGATTGAGGAGAGCTTATGAAAATCACAGATGTAACAAGCCGAACACCGGATTTAATCCATCAGCTGCTGGAAGTATGGGAAAGCTCCGTGCGAGCCACCCACCTGTTCCTGTCAGACGATGAAATTAAGAGCATCAAAGGGTATGTCCCGCAGGCGTTGAATGGAATCGCTCACTTGGTGATTGCAGAGAATGATTCAGGGCGTCCCGTGGCCTTTATGGGGATTGAAGATGGCTCACTGGAAATGCTGTTCGTTGTACCGGAGGAACGCGGCAAAGGCTTAGGGAAACGCCTGATCCAATATGGGATCAAAAACTACGCCGTAGAGCGGCTGGCTGTCAATGAGCAGAACCCGCAGGCCAAGGGCTTCTATGAACACATGGGCTTTCAGGTTTACAAACGGACAGACCTTGATGAGCAGGGAAATCCTTATCCGCTTTTATACATGAGCCTTACGCATAAACCTGAGTATAATCCAGATAACGGAGGAAATTAGATGAATACGCCTACCTTAGAAACAGAGCGTTTGATTTTAAGAAAATTTTCAGAACAGGATATGGAAGCGTTATTTCTTATCCTGCAAGACGAGGAAGTCAATCGATTCTTGCCGTGGTATCCCATCAGAAGCATGGAAGAAACAAAGCGGTTTTATGAGGAACGGTACGCCGCAAAATACGACCAGCCGCAAGCCTGTGCCTATGCGATCTGTCTGAAAGAGGACAATGATCCCATCGGCTACATCAAAGTGGACATGGAAGAACATCACGATTTTGGCTATGGACTTCGCAAGGAGTTCTGGCATAAAGGGATTGTGACGGAAGCGGGCAAAGCGGTAATCGAGCAGGTGAAAAAGGACGGCCTGCCTTATATCACGGCAACCCATGACAGGAACAATCCCCGAAGCGGCGGCGTCATGCGAAATGTGGGTATGAAGTACCAATATTCATACGAAGAACAATGGCAGCCGAAAAACATTTTGGTAACATTCCGAATGTATCAGCTTAATCTTGACGGCAATGAAAGCCGGGTCTACAAAAAATATTGGGACACCTCTGCTGTGCATTTTATCGAGCCGAATTTGTGAGCGATTTTAGAAAAATTATTAGTGATGCAGAAAATGTGGACGGTGTGAAATAATCAGCAGGGTTTGGGACGCTTCCAAAATAGAAAAACGGCGCTCCGGGCTGTCTGCCGGAGCGCCGTTTTTCCGGTGTGCGGCCACGCCGGATGTGCTTGCTAATCAGCAAGTCACTCCGGTATGGCAAGCACCGTTTTTCTGCAAGTGTACATACACTTGCTGTGCTTGCTGTTCTCTCAAATCTCAGTCCCGCGTCCATGCCCTCGTGAATTTTGCGCGAATACGAACACTTTTTTCGTCGCAAATCTTGACCCGAACGTCTGTTCCTGATATACTGAAAACAACCGCATAAAGCAGCTGTACTGTGGAGCCGCTGACGAAGCGAAGTCTTCCGAATGCCGCATGAACGCAGAAAAAATCCGTGTGGGTTTCTGCGGTGTCGGTATGGGAAGCTTTTTGCCGTCATGCGGCTCTTTTCGTTCCCTCCGTCCGCCCTCCCCGCCAGCGGGAAGGAGCGTGCCATGTAAACAAAATCTAAACCAGTGAAAGCCTTTTGGCAAAGGGCGGCCTTGCCGCCCTTACCTCACCGGTACGGCGGGCTACCGCGCCGCACGCGATGAATACGGAGGAATTTGAAATATGACAAATCCGAAGAAAATGAGCATGGATGCCTTGCCGCCCTGCCCCAAAAGATTGCCGGTCCCCGACCATGCAGATATGGCCACGGAAGAGGGAACCACCTACCATATCCGCAGCTTTTTGTCGGGGATACGGGGATATGCCGTCTGCTGGACGCTCGATATCTCCAATGACCTCACCGGCTTCGTTTTTGTGGATATACCGTCAAAAGAAGAACAGGCATGACCGAAATGAAATCATGCCTGTTCTGAGAAAATTGCAAATGACCGGTTTACCAGCGGACGCATGGGGCGGATGCTTTTCATATGTTGATCTCGACCGAGCGTCGGACAAGAGCGGCCGCATTTTGGATGATGTCCCGTTCCGAGAAGGGGATTTTTTTCCCGTCGATGAGCTGATAGGCTTCATGTCCTTTCCCTGCGATGAGAACGATGTCTCCGTACGCCGCGTTTTTGACCGCGTATTCGATCGCTTCCTTTCGGTCGGGGATCGCGATATAGGAGGCGCCGGGCATGTTCTTTTCGATATCGCGTATGATATCATAGGGAGATTCCTTGTCGGGATTGTCGCTTGTCAGAATGGTAAAATCGGCATATTCCGCGGCGGCAAGCCCGAGTTCGCGGCGTCTTACCTGCGTGCGTCCGCCGACAGAGCCGAAAAGGCAGATGAGCCGTGCCGGACGGTAGGCGCGCAGACTGACGAGCGCTCTGGCAAGGCTGTCTCCGTTGTGGGCGAAATCGATGAGGAATGTGACGTTTTCGAGCGGGGTTTGGACAATCTCAAAGCGTCCGCGGAGCGATACATCCATAAGCGCCGGTACGGAGCTTTCGGGAGGAACGCCGAGCAGAGCCGCGGCGCTCATTGCCGCAAGCGCATTGCTCACCGAGAACATGCCGGGCAGCGGCAGCGTCCCTTCGATTTGTTTTCCCTCGTGCCGAACGGTGAAGGTGACGCCGAATTCCTTTGCCGTGCGGTACGGTACGATGCTGTCCGCCGACCAATCGGCGTCTTCCGTTACGGAATAGGTCCTCACGAAGCCGGTGCATGCAGAGGAAAATTCATTAAAATATGGATCGTCGGCGTTGAAGATCCCATAGCGGCAGCGGCGGAACAGCTCCATTTTCCAGCGCTTGTAGTCTTCAAAGTCCGGATGCTCGTCGAGGCCGATATGATCCTCGGAAAGATTGGTCATTACAGCGGCGAAAAAGGAGATCCCAAAGACCCGATCGAGCTTGATGCCCTGAGAGGATACCTCGATGACGGCAGCCTCGACGCCGTGGGCCGCCATTTCAGAAAATATACGGAAGAGCTCGTAGCTTTCCGGGGTGGTATTTCCGGTCGGATACTGCTCGCTGCCGTATTTGACGCCAATGGTGCCGACCGAGCCGGCACGGATCCCGTTCTTTGTGAGAATGTGATAAATCATTTCGCATACCGTGGATTTGCCCTTGGTCCCTGTGACGCCGATCATGGCGAGCTTCCGCTCGGGATGTCCGAAAAATGCGGCGGAAAGGACAGCGAGTGCGCGGCGCGTATTTTCTGTGATCAGCTGGACGGCGTCCGCGGGAAGGGAAAGCTTTTTTTGGCAGACAAAGATCCTCGAGCCGCGCCGGTACGCTTCCGCGGCAAAGTCGTGTCCGTCCGCCCGTGCGCCGATGAGGCAGACGAACAGAATACCCATGCCCGCGTTGGCCGAATTGTAGGCGATATCCGAAACGGACAGGGACGAAAGTTCGGTGCTTTCCGGATAAAGAGAGTATTCGAGATTTTCCACGATATCGGTGAGCTTGACCATAAAACGCCTTTCTAAAAAAGCTGCGTGCGGATTTCCTTTTACGAGCTCAGACGAGCGCTTTGTCGATGTATGTATAAAGCTCGGAAAATCCGCATGGCTTTTTTCCACATTCCACGATGGCTTTGTATGTGAGGACCTGAAGAGAGTCGATAAAGCGATAGGATTCGAGGATCGGATCCTGCGGGAGCAGCGAGAGCTCGGTACATCCGAGAACGATGGCATCGCAGCCGCCTGCGCGCAGCTCTGCTGCGATGCCGCAGAATGCGTCAAGATCCGGCGCTTTTGCCGTTTTGATCGAATGATAAATGATGTCCATTAAAAGCTGCTGAGAGGGCTCGCACGGGATCCGAAATTCCATTCCCATACCGGAGCAAGCGTGCTGATAGGCTTCGGAGACGATAGTGCCGGTCGTCGCAAGAATGCCGAGCCTTTGGATGCCGGCCCTCTTTGCAAGCTGTACGGTTTCGCGGACGATGTTGAGAACGGGGACCGGCGAGATCCTCGACAGCTCGTCAAAGAAGTAATGTGCGGTATTGCAGGGAATGGCGATGAGATCTGCGCCGGCATTGGCAAGCTTCCATACGCCTTCCTTCATCAGGGGAAGCGGAGAGCGGTCGCTTTTTTTCAGGATAAAATCGCTTCTGTCCGGAATGCTGGCGCTGCTGATGAGAACGATATCGATGTGGTCCTGATCGCACAGCGCCGCGGTATGCTCTGTGATCAGACGATAGAAATATACGCTCGCGGCGGGACCGAGTCCGCCGAGAATGCCGAGTGTTTTGGGCATGGCAGCCTCCTTGATGCAAGGGCTTGTTTGCGGACGGATACGGGAAAAAGAACCATCACGGGTACTGTCTGTATTTTTTATAATACCGCAGATGATGAATGATAACGTAAGCGAGCCGCATCGGATTTGTCAAAAGGTCGGGGCGATACCACAGGGCGGAACCGGATTTCCCGTTTTTGACAAGGGACCTGACTGTTTTCTGCATATTTTCATCTTTTATATAGGAATATATGATTTTTTTGGGGACCGTATACCAAAAAGACGCATCCTTTACAAGCTCCGGCTCCTCCGGAAGGCTTTCTCTGCAGTCCTCTACGAGAAGGCGGGCCAGATTGGCGCCGGCATGCGTGACATAATGATTGCTCCGTCCCTGCCTTAAATTGATTTCAAAGGCTTTGAATTTGTGATCTCTGGGGTCGTACTTCATATCGAAGTTGGAAAAGCCGCGGTAGCCGATCTGTTCGAGAAAACGCTTCATCCTGTCCATGACGTCCTCGTGGTATTCCGTGACGATGGCGACGTGGTTTCCGATTCCTTTCGGCGTATGCTCCTCGAGCAGGACATGCCCCATGCACATCATTTTTACCTTGGCGTTCCGGTCGGAATAGCTTGTGAGAACGAACATGCCGGAATCGTCTCCCGGAATCAGATCCTGAACAATGATGGAGCTGTCATATCCGGAGGAAAAGATGGCATCGATGATTTTTTCCGCCGATTCCTTCGTTTGGGCTCGATAGACCTTTTTCATGCCCTCGAACGGATGCTCCCAGTAACGGATGGAGCTTGCCGGCTTGATGATGACGGGATAGGAAAAGGGAAGGCTGTCCAGCTTATGGAGCGCATCTTTGCTTTCCAGGATGACGGTGGCCGGATAATCGATGCCGTATCGCCCGCACATGTCGTAAAAGGAATCCTTGGAGATCAGCTGTCCGGCAAGTGACTGATCCGGACAGGGGCAGAAATAAAATTCGCTCAGTGTTTTTTGATTTTCGATGATAAGGTCCGCATAGGCATCGGTACAGCCGATTAAGATCTTTGCTCCGTCCGGATGCGATTTTGCGAATCGAATGAGCGTATCCAGCATGACCCGATCGTCATAAAGGTCCTCTACCACGCGGAAATCGATGATCTTGCTGTATTTGGTAGCGCCGAGCGTATAGCGTCCAAAGGCATAGGATCTGACGCCGTAGGCCTCATGGAAGGCGCGCGCGACGCTGTAGCAGTTGAGGTCCGCGCCGAGCAGGACCGGGATGATTGTGTTGTCGGACATTGAGACGGTAGCTCCTCTCACCGGGAAATTTTGAGCATGCGGTTTCTTTTTATTATATCACATTTCAAGGAATAAAATGTAGATTTTGACAAAAAAATAATCCGATTTTAAAAAAAATAACAGGTCCCTGCGGAACCTGTAAATATCGCGAACTGCACAGCTGCGCCGTCATGCGGCGGGGGCACGCCCCGCCGCATGCGGAAATGCACTTACTGCTGTTCAGGAGCCTCGACGGGACATGCTCCTGCGCATGCGCCGCAATCGACGCATTCGTCGGGATTGATCACATATTTGCCGTCCTTCTCGGAAATTGCGCTGACAGGACATCCGTCTGCGCAGGCCCCGCATCCGATGCACTTTTCGGCGTCAATGACATAAGGCATAATGATTCTCCTTTCCTTGACAGCATTTTTTTAAAATCTGATGTGTATGTAGCTGCCGTCAAACACATTACTTAACTATTGTATCATATTTTGTCCAAATGTCAAATCCTTTTTTCGGAATTTACGAAAAAAGTTCCATAAATAAATCGAAGCGTGCGAGAGAAAATATTTCATAGAAAGCTTTTTATCCCTTTTTCGGAAAAACGGCGTAGATTCCCGCGCCGTTCCCGTATCTTTCTTATCTTTTGCCGAAACCGTCGGCGTGGGAGGTTTACTATGAACACCGATTCAAAATCTTATCAGAAATATGCGAAGAAGCATGCGCCAAAGTCCCCGATTTTTCGGGATTGCGTCTGTGCTTTTCTTGTAGGAGGACTTATTTGCACATTTGCCGAGGGACTGTATCATCTTTATTTGTTTTGGAAGCTTCCGGAAGATACCGTAAAAATCCTGGTTCCCTGTACCCTGATTTTTCTCGCTGCCTTTTTCACCGGAATTGGCATTTTTGACGATATCGCACGATTTGCCGGCGCCGGAACGCTTGTTCCCATCACGGGCTTTGCCAACGCGATGGCCTCTCCCGCCATCGATGACAAAAGCGAGGGACTCGTTATGGGCGTCGGAGCCAAAATGTTCACCATCGCGGGACCCGTCATCGTGTACGGCGTCCTCACCTCGGTGCTTTACGGGGTCGTTTACTGGATCTGGGGGCTGTTTTTATGAATGTCATCCGCCTGAAACACGCGCCGTCCGTTGTCGGATATGCGTCCGTCGTCGGTAAAAAAGAGCATGAGGGGCCGCTGGGCGCGGATTTTGACCTCCATGACGATGCGGGTACCTTTGGTATGGACACATGGGAAAAGTCGGAAAGTGAGATGCAGCGGCTGGCGCTCAATACCGCGCTTGCGAAGGCGAAGCTCTCTCCCGACGCCGTCAAAGCGATCTTTGCGGGTGACCTGCTCAATCAGTGCACAGGCTCGGCCTATGGACTGCTCAGCTTTTCAAAGCCGTTTTTTGGTCTTTACGGCGCATGCTCTACCTTTGCGGAGGGAACGATGCTGGCCTCTCTCATGATTGGCGCCGGATATTTTGACGTCTGCGCCGCCGTCAGCTCTTCTCATTTCTGTTCGGCGGAACGGCAGTTCCGATTCCCGCTCGAATACGGCGGACAGCGCGCGCCTACCGCACAGTGGACGGCGACCGCCGCCGGCGCCTTTGTTCTGTCTGCGGAAGGCGCCGGTCCCTATATCACGGAGGTGCTGCCCGGCACGATTGTCGATAAGGGCATCCGGGATGCGAACAACATGGGAGCCGCGATGGCGCCTGCCGCGGTCGATACGATGAAAAAATATTTCGAGGACACCGGACATTCTCCGGATGATTTCGATATGATTTTAACGGGGGACCTTGGTCTGGAAGGACATTCCATCGCAGTAGAGTTTATGAAGGCCTCCGGCTGCGACATCCAAAATGTATATAACGACTGCGGCCTTCTGCTATACGGCGCAGGCACACAGGATGTCCACTGCGGCGGGTCCGGCTGCGGCTGCAGCGCTTCCGTCGTCTGCGGACACATCATGCGCCGCTTTCAGAAAGGAGAGCTGCACAATGTCCTGTATATTGCCACCGGTGCGCTCATGAGTCCCGACAGCCTAAAGCAGGGAGGCACCATACCGGGCATTGCGCATCTGGTGAGGATTTCTTCGGAGAGGATTTGAAAATGGAACTATTACTCGATTTATTAAAAGCATTTCTGATCGGCGGTCTTTTCTGCGTCGTGGCACAGATCTTGATCGACAAAACGGCACTCACCCCGGCGAGGATCCTTGTGCTTTATGTCAGCCTCGGCGTTGTGCTGACAGCGGTCGGACTATATGCGCCGCTTGTGGAATTTGCGGGCTGCGGCGCGACGACGCCGCTTACCGGCTTTGGATACTCCCTTGCGGGCGGCGTGAAGAAGGCGGTCGATGAAAAGGGGCTGATCGGTGCGCTGACGGGCGGTCTTACCGGTACGGCGGGCGGAATTGCCGCAGCGATCGTATTCGGCTATACGTTTGCCCTTATCTTCCGCAGTCACCCGAAGAAATAGCCGCATCCTGTTCGCCGGCATACGCATTCCCGTATGTCGGCGTATTTTTAATGAAGTTTCCTTTTTGCAGCGGTTCTTTTCATTGACAAAGCGCCGGTATTTTGTTATAATAAAAATATCTTGAAAAGCACGATCGGCAAAGGAGGATTGTTTATGAAGCTGATTATCGCCATTGTCAACAACGATGATGCCCATTTTGTCAATACCGGCCTCACCTCGGAGGGCTTTCACATCACGAAGGTTTCGTCGACGGGCGGCTTTCTGCTCAACGGGAACTCAACGTTTTTTATCGGTACGGAAGACGACAGGGTTGAGCGTGCGCTGGAAATTATCCGCGTACACAGCAAAAAGCGTGTGAAAAACATTCCGACCGCGATGCCGATCGGTACGGCGGGAGCGCTCGGCTCCTCCAACACCAATGTGAGCGTAGGCGGCGCGACGGTATTCATCATCGACGTTGAAAAGTTTTACTGCTACTGATGGATTTTTTGGAAGAGATCCGAGGAAATGAAAGGCAAAAGGCTTTTTTTCGGGAACGGATCGAGCAGGATCGGCTTTCGCATGCTTATATTCTGGAGGCGCCGCAGGGCGCAGGCAAAAAAATGCTTGCCTTGCGCATTGCGGCCTCTCTTGCTTACCGGGAAACGGACTCCGAGCAGGAGCGTACTGCGAAATGCCGGCGGATCTTGGACGGCGTTTCGCCGGATGTAAGGATCCTCCGGCCGGAGGAGGGGAAAAAGACCATCGGCGTCGCCGCTGTTCGGGATTTTATGGCGTCGGTCTATCTTTCGCCGTCCGAGCTTGGCTTTCAGATGTATGTGCTCGACGAGGCGGATAAGATTACGCCGCAGGCGCAGAATGCGCTGCTGAAGGTGATCGAGGAGCCGTGGCGCGGTGTCTATATTTTCCTGCTTTGCGAAAACAGTATGTCCCTGCTTGCGACGGTCCGCTCCCGCGCGCAGAAAGTCGTCCTTGAGACGTTTGATGAGAGCGAGCTTTCCGCCTATGCCAGGGAAACGGGGCTGCCGGGAGCGGAGGATGCCGAGCGGTTGGGTTTTGCCGTTCGGGCAGCTCATGGCGCTATCGGTCGATTGCGCCGCATCCTGGAAAACGGAGAGACCGAATATACGGCATACCTGACGGCAAAGAAAGCGGTGGAGGGACAAGCGATGAAAAACCGTGGGATGACGTATTATGCTTTTTTGTCCTTGCTGGGCGGGATGGCGGATTCCAGAGAGCTTTTGGAAGCGTTTGCCGGCTACTTGCTTTCCGCGTATCGTGACCTTGCCCGCGGAGGCCTTTCAGAGGGATATGCACCGGAATTCTGGACGGCGGATGAATTGCAGTCCTATTTGACGGCTCTTTCTTCCGAGACCGTGTCGATATCCTTCGCAGCGGCGGATCGGGTCCTGACGGATCTGCGCTTGAATACGAGCTTGCCGCTTTCCGCGGCGGTGCTTGCCATCGAACTTTGGAACGCGGCATGAGGCGTTCCGGCTTTTGTATGAAAATTTGAGGTATCCGATAGATGAAGAAAAACGAAGAAATGAATCCAAAAACGGAAGAAGCAGAGGCCTCTCAGGAATGTGTCTATGAAATCATCGGCGTCCGTTTCAAATCCTCCGGTAAAATCTATTATTTTGATCCGCAGGGAGCGGAATTTGCCGAAGGCGATTCTGTGATTGTCGAAACGGCCCGCGGCGTCGAGTACGGTACGGTGATGCTGAGCAACAAAACCGTGACGGAGAAAGAGGTCGTTTTGCCTCTTCGTCCGGTCCTCCGCCGTGCAACGGCGGAGGATGATAAGATATATGAGGAGAACAAGCGCAAGGAAAAGGAAGCTGCCAAAATCTGCGTGGAGAAAATTGCGGAGCACGGCCTTGAGATGAAGCTTGTGGACGCGGAATATACATTCGACAACAGCAAGCTCCTGTTTTATTTTACCGCGGACGGCAGAGTAGACTTTCGAGAGCTTGTGAAAAGTCTTGCCGCGATCTTTCGGACAAGAATTGAGCTTCGGCAGATCGGGATCCGCGACGAGACCAAGATGATTGGGGGGCTCGGCGTCTGCGGAAGACCGTTTTGCTGTAAAAAGTTTCTTGACGATTTTGTTCAGGTCTCCATAAAAATGGCAAAGGAACAAAACCTCTCCCTCAATTCGCAGAAGATATCGGGCGCCTGCGGCAGACTGATGTGCTGCCTGCGTTATGAGCATGAAGCTTATGAGGAGGCTCTATCCGGACTTCCGAAGGTAGATTCTGCCGTGGAAACGCCGGACGGACGCGGGATTGTCTGCGAGGTGATTCCGCTTTCCGGGATCGTGAAGGTGAAATTTTCGGGAGAGCATGCGGTCGTCCGTTCTTATGCAAGAGAAGACGTGAGAGGGCTTGCCCCTGCCAAAAAGCCGGCAGAGGAAAAGACACGTGCGCCGTCCTCCGATTAAAGGGATGTTTTGTGATTTGGATGGCATCGGCCACTGCCGAGACAGCCGGGCGGCCGACGCCATGAAACCTTTTTGCGCGTCTGCCGGCTGTTTTTATTTAAAAAAATCAAATTTAGGTATTGACATTTGATAGAAAATCGGATATAATATTCACCGTCGCAGAAAGAAATGCGAGAGTGGCGGAACTGGCAGACGCGCACGTTTGAGGGGCGTGTGGTTTTACCGTACGGGTTCAAGTCCCGTTTCTCGCACCATTCAGCCACTGGCTTTCAGTGGCTGAATCTTTCCTGTATGCGGGTATGGCGGAATTGGCAGACGCGCTAGATTCAGGTTCTAGTGGGGGCAACTTCGTGGAGGTTCAAGTCCTCTTACCCGCACCAGACAAGAATAATACGAACCAAGGCGATAAGTCGAGGTTCGTATTATTTTTTGCCTGCGATTTTTTCGGTATCCTTGTCCGACGGGCGCCGCACCTCTGAATTTGCGTTTTTTGGATCGGTTATGGCAGCACGGCTCCCGCGGAAGTCAACGGCGGCCGCAAAATCGTCGTCGAGGCTACCGTATAAAAAATGGGGAGCCGAGTAAGTAAAAAACCCGTACTCGGCTCTTTTGCTGTCTGTGGGACTTTTTGTTCGCTTTGTACGCAGTGATTTTGACTTTGTACCGTTGACTTCCGCAGACTTCATTCCCATCGCATCGGATATCCCCTGTCCTATGCACCTTTGCCTGCCGCCCGAAATAGGCTAATACAAATTCAGAGGGGTAAGGATGGAAATACTGGTTACTACGTTCTCAAATGGAAAGGATTGCAGCAAGGACGAATTGTTTGCTGAGTCTCTCCTGAAAAACAATGTCAAGCCTATAAGATATCGCATTGCAGGCAAACTGTGAGGAGATTCGATATGAAAATCGCAGACAAGCTGTCATGTATCGGTCCGTCAAAGACCTGCACCGCATGGGAGGGATCATTACATCGGGCAGGTACGACATAGCACAAACGGGCATCCGCTTTTTGTATCCGTTCATCGTAGACGGTCCATGGGATTTCTGGCAAGCTCACAGAGGGAGAAACTTGTCGTAAAGCTCGTGTGCTGCCACGAGGCAGATCGTTTGATTGACAGACGGCAGCAGGTAAGCTTGTATAGGTTTTGTGCTTATCCGCATGGGAAATCGCCATTTTGAACCGCTATATGAACGATAGGGTGCAGTCCGAAGTGCTCGGAATCGGCAGAAGCATCATGAACCGTCGCAAGGCCGGTATCCGAGATGCGAGCGGGACAAAGCGGATTTTGACGGCTTCGCGGCGGTCATTCGGAAGTATATGGGGATTCCCGAACTTACCCCCCGCGCTTGCGGGTGCGTTCGGGAAGAAGACCATTGTTCTGCCGATAAGATGGACGGCCGCCGTCGGCGGAAGATCCGGATTGCTTCGTCGGGGAGCGAAAACAGTACGAGGACGCGCGAATTTCCCCGCGGCAGAGAAAAAGCAGGGCAGCATGGCAAATGGCCATGCTGCCCTGCAAGATACTTCCCCTTATGGGTATGCAGGCTTTGCGCCGCCCTCTCCAAATCTGTCCGGCGTGACATCAGGTCCTTATTTTTCTGCGGGAGAGAACAAGGAGTGAGAGCGCGTAGAAGAGAACTGCTGTCCCCAATAAAATTGCCATGCTGGCAAGTGAGGAAAGGGTCGTGCCGCCGAAGCGGTAGGTAACGCCTAAAAATTCCTCGAACGCCGCCTTTGTCTCCGCCGGCGCGCCGGAAAAAGCGGTCTCCATGGGCTGCTCCATCAAAACTTGACGAAGCAGCACCGCCGCGTGAGAAACCGGAAAGCACTTGATGATGAGCTGGACCGCTTCCGGCAAAGCGCCGACAGGAAGGTAAATACCGGTAAGAAACCCAATGAGCGTACCGATGATCGTGCTTGCCGTCGCGAACGCATTGGCGCTTTGGAAAAAGGAGACGAGAAAGAGCACCATGGCGGAATTGGCAATGACGGAAAGAAGAATGAGCCCTAACGTTTTGAAAAGGACTGCGGGAGACGGAAGCGAAGCGCCGCCTGCCAGAAGGTAGATCTCAGCGAGGAGCAGCGTGACAAGACTCATGAGGATGCCGACGACGACGGCATTTATCATGTAGCCGCCGAGAAGAGAGCTTCTTTTGACAGGAGAAGCGATAAAATCCCGTTCGATCTTTTTTGATTTGTCGTCGACCATGATGCCGTATGCGCCCATGGTCGTGGTGACAGAGGTGACGGCGAGAAGCCCCGCTACCATCCATGTATCCATGAGTCCGCGCACATTCGGCACATCAGGAAAGCTGTCGGTCCATACGTCGCCGAGGAAAAGCGCGTACAGTCCAATGAGGATGAAAACGGCAAGCAGGGAAAAGAAGACGGCGGCCCTGTCCTTGAAAAATAATTTCAGATTGCGAAGAGAAAACGAAATCATTCCCGAAGCTCCTTTCCGGTGACGGCGAGAAAGGCGTCGTCCATGGTCCCCTTCAGGATTTCCACACCGGAGATCTCATCCCGGCATAGATCGAGGATCGGCAAAGCGGCAAGCGTCGAGGAAAGCTCGATTTCCACGGTGTCGGCGGTCCTTTTTGCCGGAAGGCCGCGTTTTTTGAGCTGCGAGAGAAGCACCTCCGGCTGCCTTGCGCAGAGGATTAGTCTGTCCTTTGAATAGCGTTCCTTGAATTCGGACGGCGTCCCCTTGGCGGAAATTTTTCCATGGTCGATTACGACGACGTAATCTGCCGCCGCGGCCTCCTCCATATAGTGGGTCGAGAAAAAGACGGTCATGCCGCTTTCTCTTCGGATATCCCCGATGGTCTGCCAGATCATACGCCGTGTCTGAGGATCGAGCCCCGTCGTCGGCTCATCGAGGAACAGGAGCTTCGGCGTATGGATGAGAGCGCGGGCAATATCGCAGCGGCGCTTTTGCCCGCCGGAAAGCTTCCCATACGGATGTTTTAAAAGCTCCTCTATGCCGGTGATCTTCGCTGCGCGGGCGACCGCCGCGTCAAGCGCCTTGCCGTGCATGGAATAGAAGCTCCCGCGGATTTTCAGGTTGTCCTCTACACTCAGGAGCCCGTCGAGCACGCCCTCCTGAAAGACGGCGCCGAGAATCCCCCGAATGCGGTCGTTTTCGGCACCCAGCCGGCAGCCGTCGATGATCGTTTCGCCGGCATCCGGCTCACGCAGCGTAGTAAGGATGTCGATGGTGGTGGATTTGCCGGCGCCGTTCGGTCCGAGAAAGGCGAAAAGCTGTCCCGGCTCCACATAGAAATCCAGTCCGCGCACCGCTTCGACGTTCCCGTAGGCTTTGCGAAGTCCCGCCGTTTCGAGAATTTTTTCCTGCATAGGTCCTCCGTTGTATGGATATTTTAAATAGAATTGCCGTCCCGATAGCGCGTGTAATCCCGTTCAAAGAGCCTGTCGCAGACAAGCGGACGCAGAACCTCGGACGGCAGCTTTTCACATAATTTTGAACAGATGAATTTCTTGCTTTTCCCTTCATACCGGGGCAGTCCTCTCGCTCTGAGGATCGCGGCAAGCTCACCGCGCCATAAAAGCTCTACCTGCCGCGCAAGCTTGCAGTTCGGATTTTCCAAAGGCTCCCGAAGCACCTCGAACCGAACGCCGTCCCGCACCGTCATCGCAAGGATCCCCCAGTAGGGCGGCACATGCTCCGCCGCACGGACGTGGATGCTGCCGACGCAAAGAAAATTCAGATCGCAAAAGGTGTCATATCCCCGGATCTGAGTTTTCAGACGCTCGTAGCTGTCGCTGTGGCTTTTGATTTCGATGCCGAGAAGGCTGTCAGGCAGGACGGCAAGCATATCCGCGCGCACTTTTCCAATATTTTTTTCCTCTAAAAAGCGGATCTTTCCATACCGGCATTCAAAAAATTCGCAGAGAGCGTCCCGCAGGAGCGGACCGTCCCGCCGCAGCTTCCAGTCGTTTTCGAGCATCGCAGCCTCCTCTGTCATATCTCCTGTTTTCCCGCGTGTTTCGGCTTTCCGTCTTACGGATGTGCGGGCCGAAGATCGGAAAAGCCGCCGTGCCGGTTTGGTTTCGGTACGGCGGCTTGCTTTTTATCTCTGCACTCTGCCGGAGCCGTCCCCGTTCATGAGAGCCGTTACCTCGTCCACGGAGACGTAATTGAAGTCCGTCTCGATGGAATGCTTGAGGCAGGATGCCGCTACGGCAAATTCGATGGCCTTTTGATTTTCATAGCCGCAGAGCAGCGCATAGATGAGGCCTGCACCGAACGAATCTCCGCCGCCTACGCGGTCGACGATATGGACAGCGTAGGTCTTGGAGAAATAAGCGTTTCCGTCCGCATAGAGCATTGCCGCCCAGTTGTTGTCGGAGGCGGAGATGCTCTCGCGCAGCGTGATGGCGACCCTTTCAAAGCCGAAACGCTCGGTGAGCTTCTTCGCCACATCGATGTAGCCGGCGCGGTTGAGTTTGCCGCCCTCCACGTCGTTTTGATCCGGCTTCACGCCGAAGATCCTTTCCGCGTCCTCTTCGTTGGCGATGCAGACATCAACATACTGGCAGAGCTCCGTCATGACCTTGCCGGCTTTTTCACTCGACCAGAGCTTTTTGCGGAAATTAAGGTCGCAGCTGACCTTGATGCCCTTTGCCTTGCAGAGCTTCAGCGCGTCGAGCGTGATGTCCGCGACATTATCGCCCAATGCCGGCGTGATGCCGGTGAAGTGGAACCAGTCGGCGCCGTCCAAGATCGTCTCCCAGTCGAAATCGGAGCGTTCTGCCATACCGATGGACGAATACTTGCGGTCATAGATGACCTTGGAGGGACGCTGGGATGCTCCCTTTTCGATAAAGTAGATGCCGAGGCGTTCACCGCCGCGCACGATCTTGTCGGTGGCGACACCCTCGACGCGCAGAGAGCGGACCGCCATCTCTCCGATGGCATGCGCCGGAAATTTGGATACGAAGACCGCATCCATGCCGAAATGGGCGAGCGATACGGCGACGTTCGCCTCCCCGCCCCCAAAGCTTACCTCGAAGTCCTTGGCCTGTTCAAAGCGGAGATAGCCCTCCGGATTGAGGCGAAGCATCAGCTCGCCGAAGCATACGATTTTGCTCATGTTGATATCCTCCGAAATATGAATAATAAAATTTATAGGGATTTTGCCGCAAGCGGCAAAAGGTCTGACAAAAATCAGGGCTTTTTTTCCGTATCTTCTTCCAGATACAGCCGGTCGCAGTCGAAAAGCAGCTGCGCGTCCAGCGAGTGGCCGGCACAGGATATTTCTTTTTTCCGGCCGCATGCTTTGCAGGAGATGAGGACACTGTCCGGCGTTTGCTCGACGAGAAAATCGCCGGTCCCCTCCGGACAGCCGCAGACTATTTTTCCCTCCTCGGAAAGGTCCGCAAGCGTAAAAAGGATCATGTCGCGCACATGCTCGTCGCCGCATCCTTCCTTTTCGTTCTCATCGTGAATGCCCGACATTTCCGTTTCATCGATGAGCTCCTCCAGTTCCCGGTCGGACTCCTCCACTGCCTTGAGAACGGCGCCCTTTGTGCCGATGAACAGAATATCGATGCCGGAATAAGCGCAGGGAAACGTAAAAAGCTCGCGGGTAGTGAGGAGCCGGCGCGAGACGAGATACCGGTGCGGCGACGGGCAGAACACGCACGGGACCGTCAGCCGGATCTTGTCGTCGTTCGTATTTTCCAAAAGCAGCTCCGAGCAGCCGCAGCTGCATTTGAGCTTGATGACATCGCCGGAAAGCGCGAGTGCGCCGACGACGCTGATAACGGTCGTCCCGCATTCGGGACACCGGTATGCGATGGTGGTATCTTTGGGCTGTAGGATCATGCGGATTCTCCTTGCTTTTTCGGGTATTGCCGCAGGGCGGCGTCTGCTGCTTTTTTCTGCTTGCAGCGCGGTATCTGCGATTCTCAACGCTTGCCGCATCGTTTCCAAAGGGATCTGCGGCTTTTTGCACAGGAAAAGCCTGCGGCAGGGAAGACCGCGCTGGGTTAGCCTTTCTGGAGATGCGGGCGTGCCTTTTCGCTTCGGGAGAGGCAGATTGCGGTTTTGCCTTCCTGCATGCGGAAGGCTCTGAGAGGCTTTTGCTGCGGATGGATGTCTGTGCTTCGCTTTCCCCTGAATGGCGTCTGCGGCCGAAGCTTCGTATGGTCTGCGCGGGCGGCGGAAACGTTGCGCGCATCGGCTCCGCGCGGCGGGCGGAAATTTTTGTGCCCTTTGCGGCGCGCCGGCAGCTCAGGCTCGCTTTTTCGCCTTTTCCTGCGATGTCCTTTCCCTTTCGTAATAAAAAAGGTATTGCTGGGCAATGCCGGCATAGGGACCCAGAGAAGCGGGGTTGATTCCTTTTGGATAATACCGGTCGAGCACGCGCCGCATCCAGACGTCTATGGGAAATGCTTCGGTCCTGTGAAGCCCGTAGAGCATCGCGCAGGCGGCGACCTTTTTCCCGACGCCGAGCACGGACATGAGTGCTGTCTCCGTCTGTCCGAGAGGCGCCGTGCGAAGCGTGTCAAAATCGAGCCTGCCGTCAAGGTATTTTTCGGCGGCGTCTAAGAGATAGCGGGAGCGGAAGCCCAGCCGGTGCGGTGCAAGTCCTTCTGCGCCGGCGCAGAAGACCGCCTGCGCACTCGGAAAGGCGTGATATGTTTTTTCGAAGGCGGAAAACGGCTCTCCGAGCCCTTCCGAAAGGCTGCGGATCATTTTCTTGATTCGGGGAATATTGTTGTTTTGCGAAAGGATAAAGGAGGCGAGCGCTTCCCACGGATCCTGCCGGAGGATCCGGATCCCGGAGGCGATTTGCACCGCTTCCCGGATCACGCTCCCGAACCTTAGAAAATGCCGATAGATATCGTCCTGGATGGCGGCGTAATCCTCGTCCAGTGCAAAAAAGTCCCGCCATACCGTTTCATAATCGGAAAGGGTGGCTCCGATTAACAGGACGCGGTCTTTTTCCGGCTGGCCGACGCACAGGTATTTTCCTTTTGCGACGCCTTCGTAGCGGCCGTCCGGCAGCCGGTCAAATCGAAAGCATTGTCCGCATTCAAAAATTTGACGCGCGTCGAAGAAGTCGACACGGGAAAGCTCCACCGCCGGCATCTTCTGGCGGACGTCGAAATATTCGCGCACGGCGATCTCGTTCATAGGCATTTTCTCCTTTTTCCCTTTCTTCATTATGCACCAAAGCATGCGGTTTGTCAAGAAAAATACGCCGCGCGCAGCCGCAAACCATAGGATGCTTTGTCAAAGGCCTTTTCTGCATGCTCCAACGCGGCGGTATGCAGCTTTTGATAAAGAGCGTCGTCGGATATCAGCGCCGCCGCGCGGGAGATGAGCACCTCGTCGTCGTCCGACAGGAAGCCTGTTTTTCCGTCTATCACCGATTCGCACAGTCCGTCGGCTTTTGTCGAAACGACAGGGACGCCGAGCGCGCATGCCTCGAGGGAGCACATCGGCAGTCCCTCGAAGCGGGAGCACATCAGCATGACGCGCGCATGCGAAAGAAGGCCATATGGATTTTCCCGATAGCCCACAAAGCTTACATGAGAGGATATTCCGAGATCTTCCGCATATTCGCGAAGGACGCTTTCCATGCTGCCGGAGCCGATGACGCCGAGCCTTGCGTCCGGACAGAGCCGCAGAACGCCGGCGAAAATCCGAAGCAGGCGTGCGGGATCCTTCTGCGGCTCGAGTCTTCCGAGATAAACGGCGTCGAAGGACGGCGCGCCGCCGTCTTCCCGCGCCATCCTTCGGAGGGCGGGAGCATTGACAATATTGGGCAGATATTCGCTTTTGTCCGATAGGGAATCCGCATACGCGAACTGCGTCATCGCGGTCCGGCTGACCCAGAAGATCTTGGAAAACCGCCGCGCCGCCATGCGGAAGAGCCGCGCCCGCAGTCCTTTTTTCCGCATGCGGGGATGGTTGACATGGACCGTGGAGACGATCCTGTACCGGCGCGCGAGCAGGGAGGCTGTCACACTTGCCCGCACGTCATGTGCGTGGAGGATGTCCGCCTGATAGGAGTGCGCCGCTTTCTTCAGAAATCGAGGCGTCAGCTTTTTCAGCGGAAGATAAGGGATCCTGCGGGCGGCGAGTGCCGCCTCGATTTCTCCGCCCGGGCTGGCGTATGCCATAGAAACGTCCGGATCGTCATGGAAGCGCTCGATGATATCCGCGACGACGTGCTCCGCACCGAAAAAGCGGCTGCTCGCCAGGACATGGAGCACGCGCGTCTCTTTTCGGAGGACGGAGCGGTACAGCTTTTCCATTCTGGGGAGCACTGTCTCAAGGGAGAAGAAAGCGGCTTTTTCTCTGCCGGCGCTTCCCATTCGGCGGCACAGCTCTTTCTCTCGCACGAGCGTTCCAAGCGCAGCTGCCGCGGCGCACACATCCTGCGGCTGCACGAGAAAGCCGGCGCCGTCCGCGACAAGGTCCCGGCAGCCGCGGATATCGGAGGCGACGACGGGAAGAGAGGCTGCCATCGCTTCCATGACGGCACGGGGAAGTCCTTCCGCCTTGGAAAGATGCAAAAAAATGTCCGCCGCGCAGAGAAGCGCCGGAACATCGTTCCGGTATCCGAGAAAGCGCACCTGCGCTTCGATATGCAGCCTGCGCGCGAGCCGTTCGAGCTTTTGGCGCCCCGCACCTCCTCCCGCGATAAAAAGCCGGATGTCCTCTTCCGGATACTCCTTTTGCAGAGCGGCAAGCGCGCGGAGCATGGTCCTGTGGTTTTTGTTCTTGTCGAGCCTTCCGACGCTGAGGACCATCCGCGTGTCTTCGGAAAGTCCGAGTGTGCGCCGCGTTCTTTCGCGGAGGTCTTCCCTGCGCGCGTACTCGGTAAGATCGACGCCGACACCGGGAATCCATTCCGTGCGCGCAGGGTGCAGGGCATGGGCCGCATACCGGGCGTCCTCGCGGTTGATGGTGATAAGAACGTCGGTCCACCTCGCGCACAGCTTTTCCGGAAGCTTGAAAAGCATGCGCCGCACAGGAGCGCCCTTATAAAAAGCGAATCCGTGCGCGGTATATATCACTTTTGTGCCGCGCTTCCGGCTCTTTCTTGCGGCGAGACGCGCAAGGATCCCGCCGACCGGCGTATGGCAGTGGATGATGTCGAAATGCTCGCATGCAAGAACACGCTTTAGGATATGGTACGCACGGAGATTGCGAAAGGAGAAGGGACTGCGGCAAAAGGGGATGGGATGAAAGACATCGCAGTGCGGGATGGGGATGCCTCCCATGTCGTCCGCCGCCGCGACGTGCGTTTCCAAGCCTTCTCTATGGAACCATTCGAGATACGGCAAATGGAACGCCGCGATATGTGCCTTTGCGGAGGTTGCGATGAACAGGACCTTGCGCGGCATATGGGTTCCTCCTTTCGGCATGTCTCTGGGGGGCAAAATCGCTGACGGGAAAGAGAGCGCCGGCGAAACGCCGGCGCGGGACAGCGCTTGTCTGCGGCGCGTTACAGATACATCAGCTCGCATCCGGCAGGGAAGCGGCAGAATTCGATCTCGGGAAAGATTTTTCCGATGGCGTCGGTAAAAAAGGAAGAGAAAAGAATTTCCGTATGGTAATGGCCTGCCGCGATGACGGACAGTCCGTTTTCCGCCGCCTCCAGAAGACGGTTGTAGCCGGCCTCTCCTGTGACGAGCACGTCCGCGCCGGCGCGCATCGCAGGCTCGATATAATCCCCGCCGGCGCCGCCCAGCACGGCGACGCGGCGGACGGTGTCCCCTCCTTTTGCTGTACAAAGGGAAGGCGCATCGAGCGTTTCCTTGACAAAAAGGCAGAATGCTTCCAAGGAGAGCGGCGTTTTCAGCGTGCCGATCCGTCCGGAGGCGTCCCCGTCGGGTCCGAAGCGTTCTACATCCGACAGCGCGAGCCGCTGCGCAAGGATGTCATTGATCCCGCCTTCCGCAGCGTCAAGGCGTGTATGGAAGCTCATGGCGGAGATCCCGCGGCGGACGAGAAACATCGCCTTGCGCGATACGGCGTCCGCGCCGTCCAGCCGGCGGACGGGGTGAAAAATCAGAGGGTGGTGCGAGAGGATGAGCTCCGCGGAAATTTCCGCTGCATATTCCGTGACGGCGGGTGTGATGTCAAGTGCAAACAGTATTTTTTTCACTTCCCGCCGCGGATCGGCACACACCATCAGGCCATCGTTGTCCCAGGAGGCGGAAAGAGAACGGGGCAGGAGCCCTTCGAGATACTGATAAATTTCGGAAACGGATGCCATTGTGTTTTCTCCTTTCAATTCTGCGGCGGCAGGTCCTGCATCAGCGCTGCGATGGAGCGGCGCAGTTCTTTTTGCTTTGATGCGTCGCGCCCGCCCCTTTCGAGCCCTGCGATCTTTTCGTCCAGAAGAGCGAGCTGTCTTTCGCATAAGATGCGGAAGAGCGCCGGATTTTCGGCTCTGTGTTCGACGTTGCAGCGGCCGAGCAGCCGCTCTGCTTCTGTGATGGGGCGCGAGATCCCGTCGTATGTCACGCAGAAGATCTGATACAGTCTGCCGCCGTCTGTCGTCTGCGTTTCCTTCTCCGTATTCCATCCGCGGGCAAGGAAGTCCCGCAGCTCCGGAATGTGCTGCATTGGCTGAAGGATGAGGCGGGGACGGGTCCGCTTGATAAAAGGGGCGGCGTCGAGGATCGCAGCGATCTCCATGCCTCCCATGCCGGCGATGACGATATCGGTCAGGGGATACCGCTCCAGTCCGGAAAGCCCGTCCGTCTGGATCGTTTGGATTCGCTCGGAAAGCCCGGCCATACGGATGTTTTCTTCGGCGCGCGAAAGCGGCCCGGGACGGATGTCGGAGGCGACGGCATAAGAAATCCTGCCCCTTTCGGCAAGGAAGATCGGAAGGTAGGCGTGGTCGGTGCCGATATCGGCAAGATAGGCGCCTTCCCTTACAAAAGAGGCGACGGCCGCGAGGCGTCCGGGAAGAACGGTCTTCATTTTGGATTCTCCTATATACAGCTTGTCCCTTCGTTTTTCCTCTGAAAAACGAAGGGACAAGGGAATGTGACGCTTTTTTATTTTGTCTTCAAATAGCTGTTGATTTTCTCGACCAGCTCGTCGGCGTCCGTTCCATGGACAGCGCACGCCATCTCGATGCTCTCTCCGCGGGATGCGGGGCAGCCGAGACAATGCATGCCGATCTCAAGAAAGAATTTTGCCGTTTCTCCGTCATAATCGAGAATATCGCCGATGATGGTGTCTTTGGTTACTTCCATTGGAAACCTCCCGCCGCGCAAAGCGGCTTTTTGTTGTGATGGATTTGCCGGAGGGTATCCGGTATCAGGGAAACGACAGTACAAACTGCGTTTTCTGTTTCTGTGTGGATGGATCAACTCCATTACTTAATTATTCTATCATAATTGGCGGATGCTGTCAATATATTTTCTTCATTCTTCTGCCGTCATATTCTGTTTTTGACTTTGTACGACAAAATTATGTAAATATTGCACAAATTGATTCTGGAATTTTCTATAAACATAATACAAGAAAAACAAAAATCTCCCTTGAATAATAAAAAACCAAACGATATAATAAGCTTGTGAGGTCCGTATGAGAGGCGGAAAATTAGAATGACAAAGGAGTCTGAGAATATGGAAAAAATTCATTCGCGGGATATCCGGAACGTCTGCCTGCTCGGTCATGGGGCGAGCGGCAAAACCTCGCTTGCCGAGGCGATGCTCTATTTGACGAAGGGAACGGACAGACTTGGAAAGCCCTCCGACGGGAACACGGTCTGCGATTATGACCCTGAGGAGATCAAGCGCGGCTTTTCTCTTTCGGCGTCGATTGCGCCGATTACATACAAGGGAGCGAAAATCAACATCATCGATACGCCCGGCTACCTTGACTTTATCGGAGAGGTAGTGCAGGCGATGCGCGTTGCGGAAAGCGCGCTGATCGTCGTGGACGGCAAGGCCGGCGTCGAGGTCGGTACGGAGCTTGCATGGGACATGGTGTGCGACGCGAAAATGCCGCGCGCGTTTTTCATCAACAAATGCGACGATCCGGAGGCTCGGTTCAAGCGGGTGTTCGGTCAGATGCACGAGATGTTCGGGCAGTCCGTCTGCCCCGTCATCATCCCTTTGATGGAGGGGGACAATATCGTCGGACTTCTCGACCTGATTGAAATGAAGGCGACGGGCTTCGGGAAGAACAACGCCGGCAAGGAGATCGCTGTTCCGGCCGGAAACGAGGAGAGGATCGAGGTTTGCCGGAACATGCTTTACGAGGCGGTCGCCTCTACGAGCGAGGAGCTGATGGAGAAATACTTCAACGGCGACGAGCTGACGCGCGAAGAGGTCGTAACGGCGCTTCACGGCGGAATCCTCACGGGAGACATCGCGCCGGTGATCTGCGGCTCCGCCGCGAACCTCTGCGGCATCGATCTGTTGATGGATCTGATCGTCGAGACGCTTCCGAGTCCGATCTACCATAAGGCGGAGACCATCGTCGAGAATGGGGAGGAAAAGGAGATCCCGCTCAAGGAGCACGGACCCGCTTCCATTTTCGTGTTCAAAACGATCGCCGACCCGTTCGTCGGGAAAATGTCGTTTTTCAAGGTGATGAGCGGGGAGCTGTACAGCGACGCTGCCCTGAAAAATCTGACGAACGGACAAAGCGAGCGTCTTTCCCATATCTATACGATCTGCGGGAAAAAGCAGACGGAGGTCCCGATGCTGTCCATGGGAGACCTCGGCATGACGGCAAAGCTTGCGGCGACCAACACCAACGATACGCTGTCGGCATCGGAGGAGCCGCATGCGTTCAAGAAGATCGTGTATCCCGAGTCCTTCTATCAGATGGCGGTCTCGCCCAAGGCCAAGGGCGACGAGGATAAGATATCTCAAGGCATTTCCAAGCTGCTCGAGGAGGATCTGACGCTGAAATACGAAAACAATCCCGAGACCAAGCAGCTTCTGCTCTCCGGACAGGGCGATATCCATCTCGACGTGGTCGTATCGAGGCTGAAATCGCGTTTTGGCACCTCGGTGGAGCTGTCCCCGCCGAAGATCGCGTATCGGGAAACCATCAAAAAGAAGGTCGAGGTCGAGGGCAAGCATAAAAAGCAGTCCGGCGGACACGGCCAATACGGCCATGTCAAGATCACGTTCTCGCCGGGCACACAGCCGGGACTGGAATTCACGCAGTCCGTCGTCGGAGGTTCGGTGCCGAAGAACTATTATCCCGCTGTGGAAAAGGGCCTTTTGGAGGCGATGCAGAAGGGCGTGCTCGCAGGCTATCCCGTCGTCAATTTAAAGGCGGATCTGTTCGACGGCTCTTATCATCCGGTGGATTCCTCCGAAATGGCGTTCAAGGTTGCGGCGTCGCTTGCGTATAAGGAGGGCCTGCCGAAGGCATCTCCCGTGCTGCTCGAGCCGGTCGGAAAGCTCTGTGTCTGGGCGCCCGGCAGTATGCTCGGCGATATTATGGGAGCCATCAACAAGCGGCGCGGCAGGGTGCTCGGCATGAGTCCGACGCAGAAAAAGGGCGAGCAGATGATCGAGGCGGAGGTCCCGATGGGCGAGATGACGGATTTTGCCATCCAGCTTCGCGCAATCACGCAGGGACGCGGCCGATATACCTTCTACTTTGAAAATTACGAGGAGGTCCCGGCGGCGAACGCGCAGAAGATCATCGAGGAAGCGAAGAAAAACGCAGAGGATTAAGGCGCTTTGAAAGAAATCTAGAAGCGCGTGGGGCGCCGTCCGCAAGGAGGGCGCCCCACAATTTGGTGGATTTTGGCATTCGGCTCCTGCGTTCGCTATGGTATGGTGATATAGGGGCCGGTCGCTTGTTTGAAAAAGCTCGCTTAAAGCTGGATTTGCAGGAGGATGCTATGCTGTTTCATACGTTTGGCTCTCAGAGGGAGCGCCGAGAGTTCGGCGGCTCCGACTTTATAGAGCTGCAATACTGCCGTCTGCCGCTTGGAACAGAGGTGGAAAAAATCCTTTCCGCAGATGCGATCGAACACTGGGCGGAGGATTCTCTGTATATTTACGGCGACGACATGGATGCCTTCTATTCCTCCTACGGCGCCATCATGGAAGGAGGAATACACGCCGATATGAGACGCGGTCCCATGGATTGCTTTGGAATCAATTTCTATTTCTGGTGTCAGGCGGTACAGATCATGGAGCGTATGGAAAAGGTTAGGCCCCCGGAATACCAGACGGTTTCGGGTTGGCTGAGGGAGGGACGCCGGTTTCTCGGATTCTATATTTTAGGGATATGACGGCTTCCGAATTTACAGAAGAAAAGACGGACGACACACAGTTGTCCGTCTTTTCTTCTGTTCTATCCAGGCGGGGAGAGGGGACTTCTTCGATGCTTTTTAAGCGGATATGGGATCTCGGGCAAAAATGACCTTGAAAAGTTTTGCCGCCTGTGGTATAATAACCATGTATTATCATGGGGGGAAAGCGGAATCGGCGGATTTCGCGGTGTCGGTCCCCATATTTTCGGAGGAAATATGACAAGGCAGGAGAAAATCCGAAATTTTTCAATCATCGCCCATATCGATCATGGCAAAAGTACGCTTGCCGACCGGATTTTAGAAGCGACGAGGAGCGTTTCCTCCAGGGAGATGGAGCAGCAGCTCCTCGACAATATGGATATCGAGAGAGAGCGCGGGATCACCATCAAGGCGCGTGCCGTAAAGCTGAATTATGAGGCAAAGGACGGCGAGACGTATGAATTCAATCTGATCGACACGCCGGGCCATGTGGATTTCAACTATGAGGTGTCGCGCTCGCTCGGCGCCTGCGAGGGCGCGCTGCTTGTCGTGGACGCGACGCAGGGCGTCGAGGCCCAAACGCTGGCCAATACCTATCTTGCCTTGGAAAACAATCTGGAAATCGTTCCGGTCATCAACAAAATCGATTTGCCGAGCGCGGATATCGAAGGGGTCCGGCGGGAGATCGAGGAGGTCATCGGCATTCCCGCCGAGGACTGTCCGGCCGTATCCGCCAAAACCGGGCTGAACATTGGCGACGTGCTGGAGAAAATCGTATCGGATATCCCGGCGCCGCGCGGCGACGAAACGGCGCCGCTCAAGGCGCTCATCTTTGATTCGTATTACGACTCCTACCGCGGCGTGGTCGTATATGTGCGGGTGAAGGACGGCAGCGTGCGTTCCGGCTCCAAGATCAAAATGATGAATACGGGCGCGCAGTTCGACGTTGTCGAGGTCGGGGTGATGTCGGCATTCGGCCTTGTCCCCACAGCGGAGCTTTCCGCGGGCGAGGTCGGCTATATCACGGCGAGCATCAAAAGCGTCGCGGATACGAGAGTCGGCGACACCGTGACCGAGGCCGAGCGGCAGACGGCGGAGCCGTTCCCCGGCTTCAAGCCGGCGCTGCCGATGGTATTCGCGGGCATTTATCCCGCAGACAGCGCGAAATATCCCGATCTGCGAGACGCCTTGGAAAAGCTGCGTCTCAATGACGCCGCTCTGACCTTCGAGCCGGAAACGAGTGCTGCGCTTGGCTTTGGCTTTCGATGCGGCTTTCTTGGGCTTTTGCATATGGAGATCATCGCAGAACGGCTCGAGCGGGAATTTGGTCTTGACCTTGTCACCACGGCGCCGAGCGTCATCTACAAGGTAACGTATAAAAACGGGGAGGTAAAATATATCGACAATCCGGCGAATTATCCCCCGGCGGACGAGATCGCGCTTGCGGAGGAGCCGGTCGTGAAGGGAAGCATCATCACGCCGACGGAATATGTGGGCGGCATCATGGAGCTTTGCAAGGAGCGGCGCGGGATCTTTGTCGATATGAAATATCTCGATAAAACGCGGGTGGAGCTGCACTATATCCTGCCGCTGGGTGAGATCGTCTACGATTTCTTTGATGCGCTCAAGAGCCGCAGCAAGGGCTATGCTTCTCTGGACTATGAGCTGGACGGATACCGCGAAAGCAGGCTTGTCAAGCTGGACATCCTTCTCAATATGGAGGTCGTGGACGCGCTTTCGTTCATCGTCCATGCGGACAAGGCGTATGCGCGCGGCAGAAAAATCGTGGAGGCGCTGAAGGAGAACATCCCGCGCCAGCTTTTCGAGGTGCCGATCCAGGCGGCGATCGGAGGGCGTGTCATCGCGCGCGAGACCGTCAAGGCGATGCGCAAGGATGTGCTCGCCAAATGCTACGGCGGCGACATCACGAGAAAGAAAAAGCTTCTTGAAAAACAAAAGGAAGGCAAAAAAAGGATGCGCAGGCTCGGTTCGGTCGAGGTACCGCCGGAGACGTTTATGGCGGTCCTGAAGCTGGACGACGAATGAGCCCATTCCATGCGAGCGCATGAGCTTGCAGCGCAGAGAGGAGTTCTATGGATAAGCTTGGAATTTATATTCATATACCGTTTTGCGTTCGGAAATGCGCCTACTGCGACTTTTATTCCATTGAGGATATGGATCGCCGCACGGCGTACGTCGAGGCGCTGGTTTCCCAAATCAGAAGCTTTCGGAGCATGGGTACCCGTCATGTGGTAGACAGCGTCTATATCGGCGGCGGAACGCCGTCCGTGCTGTCCGGCGAGGAGATGGGACGGATCCTTGCGGCGGTGCGTTCCTCCTTTTCCGTATCCCGCGAAGCGGAGATCACCGCAGAAGCCAATCCCGGTACGCTGGATACGAGCAAGCTTTCCGCCTATCGGGAGGCCGGTATTAACAGGCTGAGCATCGGACTGCAAAGTGCGGACAACGGTGAGCTGAAAATGCTGTCGCGCATCCATACGAGAGAGGATTTTGAGAGCTCCTTCCTTTTGGCAAGGCTGGAGGGCTTTGAGAACATCAATGTGGACGTCATGTACGCGCTGCCCGGCCAGTCCGAGGATACGCTTGCGGCGACACTGGACTATGTCATGGCGCTGGAGCCGGAGCATATTTCGTTTTACGGCCTGAAGCTCGAGCCCGATACCCCGTTCGGAAGGGACCCCGGGATCGCAGCGGACGTCCCCTCTGAGGATGTCCAATATGAGATGTATCTTTCCGCGGCGAAAAAGATGGAGGATGCGGGCTTCATGCAGTATGAGATCAGCAATTTCGCAAAGCTGGGCATGGAATGCCGGCACAATCTGAAATACTGGAGCTGCGAGGAATATCTCGGCTTCGGGCCGGGTGCGTATTCGTTTTTCGGCGGCAGGATGTTTTCTTACGCCAAGGATATCACGCGGTTTATCGCTATGCCGGAGGACAGCGTCGCGCTTTTTGAGGAAAATTACATCCCGACGGATAAAGAGCTCGCGGTTCAGTATGTCATGCTGGGCTTCCGTCTCAAGCGCGGCATCGATACCGCCGAATATGAGGCGCGCTTCGACGACGATTTCGATATGCGGTATCAGGAAAAAATGAAGCCGTTTCTTTTGAAAAAATACATCCTGAAAACAAAATCCGGTTATCGGCTGTCAAAAAGGGGCATGCTGATCTCCAATTATATTTTGAGTGAGATTTTGGATTTTAAGGAGGATGCGGAATGAAATCAAAAAAGGAACTGTTTGAAGAGGTCGCGGAAAAGCAGCTGCGTACGGCAAAAAAAGTGAGCCTTATTGTTTTTGGCTGCATGGGTATTCTATTTTTGATTCTTGCGCTGGCGCTTTGGATCGCCGATGTGCGGGACGCGGAAGCCGGCGTGATGCCCTCTGTGATTTTTGCGTCGATGGGTGCGTTTTTCCTCCTCCTCGGCGGAATTTTGTATTTTGCGCTTCCGGTGAAGATGAACTATGAAAAATATGAGCGGCGCTTTGAAAAATACGGCGCCATGAGCTATTACGACATGGCGGCGGAGCTCATGCTCCAGCGCGAGCAGATTCGGGAGCTGGAGGAAAAAATAGCAAAGCTGGAAGCCCGCGATTCACACACGTCTTAATGGATTTTCCATCATTTCGTTAAACGCCGCAAAAGCGGCAGAAGGAGAGTTTTTTATGAATATGACACTCAGATGGTACGGTACCGGCTTTGATACCGTCACCCTAAAGCAGATCCGCCAGATCCCCGGTGTGACCGGCGTTATCACAACGCTGTACGATTCCGTGCCGGGCGAGGCATGGGAGGCGGAGAAGATCGCGGCGCTCAAGAAAGAGGTGGAGGCGGCGGGACTGCGCATCCACGGCATCGAGAGCGTCAACGTCAGCGACGCCATCAAGGCGGGGACGCCGGAGCGGGACCGCCATATCGAAAATTACATCACGACGCTGGAGCGTCTCGGCAGGGAAGACATCCACATGGTCTGCTATAACTTCATGCCGGTATTCGACTGGACGCGCACCGAGCTTGCCAGAAAGCGTCCTGACGGTTCGACCGTCCTTGCCTATACCCAGGAGGCCGTGGACAGACTCAATCCGGACGAGATGTTCTCATCGATCTCCGGCGATATGAACGGCACCGTCATGCCGGGCTGGGAACCGGAGCGCATGGCGAAGGTAAAGGAGCTGTTTACCCTTTATAAGGGCGTGGACAATGAAAAGCTGTTCGCGAATCTGAAATATTTCTTGGAAGCGATCATGCCCGTCTGCAACCGGTACGACATCAAAATGGCGATCCATCCGGACGACCCGGCATGGAGCGTATTCGGCCTTCCGCGCATCATCATCAACAAGGAAAACATTCTGCGCATGATGAAGATGGTGGACGATCCGCACAACGGCGTGACGTTCTGCTCAGGGTCCTACGGGACGAATCTCCATAACGATCTGCCGGACATGATCCGCTCGCTGAAGGGACGCATCCATTTCGCGCACGTGCGCAATCTGAAATTCAACTCCCCGACCGATTTTGAGGAGGCGGCGCATCTCTCCTCGGACGGCTCCTTCGATATGTATGAAATTATGAAGGCGCTTTACGACATCGGCTTTGACGGACCGATCCGTCCCGACCATGGGCGCATGATCTGGGACGAGGTCGCGATGCCCGGCTACGGTCTTTACGACCGCGCGCTCGGCGCTGCCTATCTCAATGGGCTTTGGGAAGCGATCGTCAAATCCAATCGGAAATAAAAAGCCGGCGGGCACTCGTGTCCGCCGCTTTTTGCGGTCATAGGAAAAAAATTCGGGCGTTCATGTTGACTTTCCCGTCTTTTTCGATTACAATAGACTTGAATTTTGTATAGGATCGGAGGACTTTTCCTATGTATGATTTTCCCATCGGCGCGATTGTCGATTCGTTCCGCTGCGATACGAAGGAAGCGGTGAAGAAGGCGGCGGCGATCGGCATCAAGGGACTTCAGATGTATTGTACGCGCGGCGCGCACGGTCCCGAAAATTTCGGAAAGGACCAGCGGCGCGAGCTTCTGGAATATGTGAAGGACCATGGCATGGTGTTCTCCGCCATCTGCGGAGACCTTGGCCGCGGCTTCGGGGATCCGGCGCTCAATCCGGAGCTGATCGAGCAGTCCAAGCGCATCATGGACATGGCGAAGGATTTTGAAACCAATATTGTCACGACGCATATCGGCGTTGTGCCGGCGGATAAGAATCACGACCGGTATAAAATTATGCAGGAGGCGTGCTATGAGCTTGCCCGCTATGCCGACAGCATCGGCTCGCATTTCGCCGTGGAAACGGGACCGGAGCCCTCTGCCGTACTGGCGGAATTTCTCGATTCGCTGGATTCGACCGGCGTTGCGGTCAATCTTGACCCTGCAAATCTCGTCATGGTCACGGGAGACGACCCGGTGCAGGCGGTATACAATCTGCGCCGCTATATTGTCCATACTCACGCGAAGGACGGCGTAAAGCTCGCGGACGGCAATCCGGAGTATATCTATCGGGTCGTCCATCCGATCCCTGAGGAAGTGCAGGGCGTGAAATATTTCAAGGAGGTCCCGCTCGGCACGGGCAGCGTGGATTTCGCAAAATATCTCGCGGCGCTCGATGACATCGGATATCGCGGCTTTCTCACCATCGAACGTGAGGTCGGCGACGATCCGGCGCGCGATATCAAAATCGCATACGATCACCTGGAAAAGGTCATTCATGAAAATTAAACGGCGGCGCATGCCTTGTGTGCCGGAAAGGAATCTATGATGGATAAGAAACTGAAGGTCGGCGTCATCGGCGTCGGCAATATTGCGGCATCCCATATCGAAGCATATCGGAAGAACTCGGATGTCGAGCTGTATGCATTTTGTGATATCAACGAAAAGCGTCTGGCCATGATGGGCGAAAAGTATGAGATTGATAAGCTGTATACCAATCTGGATGACATGCTTGCCCTGCCCGAGCTTGACGCGGTGAGCGTCTGCACATGGAACAACGGACATGCGCCCTGCACCATCGCGGCGCTGAACGCCGGCAAGCACGTCCTCTGTGAGAAGCCGATGTGCATCACGGTGGAGGATGCGAAGGCGATGCAGGCGGCAGCGGAGAAAAACGGCAAGCTGCTCATGATCGGCTTTGTGCGCCGCTTCGGACCGGATATGAAGATCCTGCGCGAGCTGTATGAGGACGGCTTTTTCGGTGACCTTTACTATTCTAAGGTACAGTATCTGCGCCGCAACGGGAATCCGGGCGGCTGGTTCGGGGACAAGTCCCGCTCCGGCGGCGGACCGCTCATCGATCTCGGCGTGCATGTCATCGACTTTGTCCGGTATCTGAAGGGAAAGCCCCGCGCCGTTTCCGTGTACGGCGCGACGTTCCAGAAGCTCTATGACAGAAAGAACATCCGCTCGAAAAAAATGTACCGTTCATCCGGCGCGGGCAAGGATGACATCTGCGACGTCGAGGATCTGGCGACGGCGCTCGTCCGCTTTGAGGACGGTTCCGTGCTCAGTGTAGAAGCGAGCTTCAGCCTGAACATCAAAAACGACGAGGGAAAAATGCAGTTCTTCGGCACAAAAGCGGGAGCTTCCCTCAATCCGGAGCTTGAGCTTTACGGAGAGCTGGACGGCTATATGACGGATATCTCGCTCAAGGCGGAAACGACGATGAACCTCGGCAATATGTTCTGTCAGGAGATCAATCATTATGTGGATTGTATCCGGAACGGGACGGAATGTATCAGCCCTGCCTGCGACGGCGTTGAAATGATGAAGATCCTGAATGCGATCTATGAGTCCGCAAAAACCGGACATGAGGTCCTTCTGGACGCATAAAAGAGGCGGCTGTATCCGGAAAATCCCGCAAATATTTTTGCGCAAGTCCTGCGAGAGGACTTGACAGGCGTCCTTTTATGTGATAAAATGGGCAAAACCAAATAAAGAAATCCCCGTCACCGGACGGGCAAAGCGTTAAAGTCATACCTTAGGTCTTAGCGGTATGATTTTAGCGCTTATTTTTTTTGAGGAGGATATCATGTTGGTTCTTTTGGGCACAACGATTTGGGCGAGCTTTTTTGACAGCCTCAACCCCTCGGCGATCGCACAGCAGATGCTGCTGCAATCCATGGTCAAAAACAAGCGCCATGTTTGGTTTTTTATCCTTGGGATAGGGCTTGCCAATGCCGCGATGGGGCTCGCGGTCTATTACGGAGTCGCGGCATGGGTCTCGAAGCTTCTTGCCGCGGCCAGCGCCGCATATCCCGTTTATGTATATGGCGCGGCGATTTTAGCGGGACTTTTTTGCCTTCTCTTCGGCATTCTGCTGACGATAAAAACGGCGCGGCGTTCGGGAAATGCGGAGGAGGAAACGGCTAAGACGCCGGCAAAGCTTTCTGCTCCGGCACTGTTTATCATGGGCGTCGCCTTTTGCGGCGTGGAGCTGACAAGCGCGCTGCCGTACTTTGGTTTTTTGGCGGTATTGGCGAGCTATCAGCTTGTCTTTCCGCTTGTGGCGGGATTTATCCTTTTATATACCTTTGTCTATGTTTTTCCCTTGATTTTGCTCTATTTTGGATACAACAAGCTGCGGGGGACAAGGGCGGTCCGGCGGTTGGAACAGATTTTGGGCAAGGTTTCGTCCTATCTCATACCGGCAGTGCTCGGCCTGCTCGGCATCTTTCTCGCGGTATATGGAATGGTTTCTTTGATATAATAAACATTATTATAAAACGATAAATTTCACGAAAAATAAAAATTAATAAAACAAATATAAAAAATATTAATAAAAATACTTGACACAAATAATTCCAAATGATATAATTATAAAAAATGTTATAAGGAGGAATTATTATGCAATGGGAAACAGTAAAAATCACAAGTGACAGAAGAGGAAGAACAACACCTTTTGCTAGTGTTGGATTTGGGCGACTATCATTGAATTCAGCAGCATGTGAACTAATTGATGATTTTGACAGCTATCAATATGCTGAATTGTTAAAAGGACGAGATTCAGATAATAAATTATGTGTAGGAATAAGATTATTAAAAGAAAATTCTGCAAATTCTATAAAAATATCAAAAAGAATATACAAAGGAGAAGTCACGAAAAGCTTTACAATTGATAATAAGCCGATTATGGAAGCTTTGTTTGGAATAAGTGGAGTGCAGCAAAAAGTAACACGTTATACAGTTTTAAAAGACAAAAGTGCAAATAATATTTTAATGATTATTGGTATTTAATAGAATAAAAAAGCCATGTTGATAATTCAACATGGCTTTTTTATTCTCTAATATTCCACGACACCCTCGTAAACGAGGTTCGCGTCTCCGTCGAGCGTGATGCCGTCGTCCGTGCAGCGCACGACAAGGTCCCCGCCGCGCAGCTTGACGGTGATGTCGGTATCCTTTTTGCAAAGACCCAGCTTCACAGCGGCTGCGGCCGCGGCCGCGGCGCCTGTTCCGCAGGCTTCCGTCTCGCCGTTCCCGCGTTCCCAGACGCGCATCTGGAGTGTTGATTCATCGGCGATATGAACGAATTCCGTGTTGATCCGCTCCGGAAAGAAGGGAGCGTACTCAAACTGCGGACCGATTTTTTCCATTTCCAAGGGGTCGACCGAATCACAGAATATCACGCAGTGCGGGTTCCCGACCGAAAGGCAGGTGATCTCATAGACGGAGCCTCCGATCGTGACGGGACAGCGGATAAGCTCGTCCTCATCAAGCGTGCAGGGAAGCGCCTTTGCCGAAAAATCCGCTTTTCCCATATCCACGCTGACCTCGTTCACCTTTCCGCTCGTGGTGTAAAGGACAAGCGTCTTGATTCCGCCTGCCGTTTCCACCGTAATCCGTTCAGAGCGGACATAGCCTTTATCAAAAAGATATTTGCCTGCGCACCGGATGCTGTTGCCCGCCATTTTCCCTTCGCTTCCGTCCCGGTTGAAAATGCGCATTTTCGCGTCGGCGCAGTCGGAATGCTCGATCAGCACGATCCCGGAGCCGCCGATGCCGCGCGACCGGTCGCAGAGCGTCACGGCAAGCGCCTCGGGACAAGTGATTTTGCCGTCGAAATTCTCAAAAAAGATATAATCGTTGCCGGAGCCCTGCATTTTGGCGAAGGGAAGCCGCAGAGGCGACGTTCTCATGTGGTTGATGTCGACAAGCTCGGTATTGTCCTCGCGGAAGCGGCCCGCGATAACGTCCGCGAGCGCGTTTGCCGTGTCGAGCGAGGTCAGACATACGATGCCGAGCGTCAAAGCCTTGCGGTGGAGCGCGATGTAATCGTCCAGCGTGCGGTCGAAGAGCGCGCCGGTATAGACGATATAGCCGATCCTGCCGGATTCGAGGAGCGCAAACGTAGCATCCGGCTCTGTCATGCCGGGGACCTCTGTCACATCGGCGCCAAGTCCGCGAAGGGCGGCGGCGGTATCCGGCGTAGCATATAGCTTCATCCCGAGATCGACAAGCTTTTTGCCGAGGGAAACAAGGTCATGATGATCGTGGCTTTCCACGCTGAGAAAGACGCCGAGCTCTCCGTGCGTATGCGGCGACGGGATCCGATAGCCTGCCGCGGTGAAGCCCTTGAACATCGCTTCCGGAAGTGTGCGTCCGACGCCGAGCACCTCCCCCGTCGATTTCATCTCCGGTCCGAGGTAGGAATTGGCGTCCGCAAGCTTTTCAAAGGAAAATACCGGCACCTTGACTGCAAAATAGGGAGGCGTTCTGGAAAGCCCCGTGCCGTAGCCGAGGGAGGCGAGGGACTTGCCGAGCATAACGCGCGAGGCGATATCTACCATGGGGACGCCCGTTACCTTGCTGATATAAGGAATCGTGCGCGACGCGCGGGGATTGACCTCGATCACGTAAAGCTCGCCGGCATAGATCAGATACTGGATGTTGACAAGTCCGCGGGTACCGAGCGCGAGCGCAAGCTTCTCGGAGCACTCGACGATCCTCGCCGTCATCTTGTCGTGGATCCCGTAAGGAGGATAAACCGCGATGGAATCCCCGCTGTGTACGCCGGCGCGCTCGATATGCTGCATGATGCCGGGGATGAGCACGTCATGCCCGTCGGATATGACGTCCACCTCGAGCTCCGGCCCCATCATGTATTTGTCAACGAGTACGGAGCCGTCGATCCCGTGGCGGAGAATGCGTTCCATATAGCGGCGCGTTTCGGCTTCGCTTCTCACGATCTGCATATTCTGCCCGCCGATGACATAGGAGGGACGAAGCAGGACGGGATAGCCGAGCGCATCCGCCGCGCGGAGGGCTTCCTCCATGCCGTGGACCGCCATGCCGCGCGGACGGCGTATGCCGAAGGATTCCAGCAGCGCGTCGAATTTTTCACGGTCCTCTGCCGTATCGATCCCCTCGGCAGAGGTGCCGAGGATCGGGATCCCGTGCTCGTCCAGATACTTTGTGAGCTTGATGGCCGTCTGCCCGCCGAAGGCGACCACAACGCCGACAGGGTTTTCCACCCGAATGACGTTCATCACGTCCTCCGGCGTAAGCGGTTCGAAATAGAGCCTGTCCGCCGTGTCGTAGTCCGTCGAAACGGTCTCCGGATTGTTGTTGATGATGGCGACGTCATATCCCATTTTCTTTAACGTCATGACGCAGTGGACGGAGGAATAGTCGAATTCGATGCCCTGTCCGATCCGGATGGGACCGGAACCGAGCACCAGGATGGTTTTCTTTTTTCTGCCGCGAACAAAATCGCGCGCCTCGCAGACGTCGTCATATACCGAATAGAAATACGGCGTCTGCGCGCTGAATTCCGCCGCGCAGGTATCCACCATGTGATAGGAGGCGGAAAGTTCGGGAAGCTTCTCCACGCCGGAAATGCGGCGGATGGCACGGTCCGGATAGCCAAGCACTTTGGCTTTTCGGTAAAGCGCGTCCGTCATCGGAGAGGCGGCAAGCTCCGCTTCGAAAATGGCGAGCTTTTGGATTTTGGAGAGGAAGAAGCGGTCGATTTTCGTGACCGTATGGATATCCTCGACGGAATATCCGGCGCCGAACGCTTCGAATATCGTGAAAAGCCGTCTGTCATCGGGGGTTTTCAGGCGTTCGGCAAGCGGCGCGCTGCTGATCGGCGCAGCAGCCAGAGAATCTAAGGATATTTCCGCGCCGCGTATGGCCTTCATCAGCGCCGCCTCAAAGCAGGTGCCGATGGCCATGACCTCGCCCGTCGCTTTCATCTGTGTGCCGAGCGTGCGGGAGACGCCGGCGAACTTGTCGAACGGCCACTTCGGGAATTTGACGACGACATAGTCGAGCGCCGGCTCAAAGCAGGCGCAGGTCTTGCCTGTGATGTCATTCTGTATCTCGTCCAGCGTATAGCCAAGCGCAATTTTTGCCGTGATTTTCGCGATCGGATAGCCCGTCGCCTTGGAGGCGAGCGCGGAGGAACGGGAAACGCGGGGATTGACCTCGATGACCGCGTACTCGAAGCTGTCCGGCGAAAGCGCGAACTGGCAGTTGCAGCCGCCGACGATCCCGAGAGACGAGATGATATGCAGCGCCGCGCTGCGCAGCATTTGATATTCCCGGTCGGCGAGAGTCAGCGCAGGCGCCACGACGATGCTGTCTCCGGTATGGATGCCGACGGGGTCGAAATTTTCCATCGAGCAGACGGCGATGACGTTGCCGGCGGCGTCGCGCATGGTCTCAAACTCGATCTCCTTCCAGCCGGCGATATATTTTTCCACAAGGATTTGAGAAATCGGGGAGGCATCGAGCCCTGTTTTGGCCGCCTCACGCATTTCCTTTTCGGAATGCGCGACGCCCCCGCCGCCGCCGCCGAGTGTGAACGCCGGACGGATGATGACGGGATACCCGATTTTCTCCGCTATGGCAAGCGCCTCTCCGACGGTTTCGGCGGTGTCGGAGGGAATGGTGGGCTCGCCGATTTCTTCCATGGTTTCCTTGAAAAGCTTGCGGTCCTCTGCCTTGTCGATGGCGTCGATGTTGGTTCCGATCAGCCGCACACCGCGGGAGGCGAGGAAGCCGTCGCGGGAAAGCTTCATGGCAAGGGTGAGTCCTGTCTGGCCGCCGAGGCCCGCGAGCAGGCTGTCCGGCTTTTCCTTGTCGATGACGCGCCGGAGCGTTTCTTCCGTCAGCGGTTCAAGATAAATTTCATCCGCGAAAGCGCGGTCGGTCATGATGGTGGCGGGATTGGAATTGACGAGCACGACGCCCACGCCGGCCTCCTTCAGGACGCGGCAGCCCTGTGTTCCGGCGTAGTCGAATTCCGCCGCCTGTCCGATGACGATCGGTCCTGACCCGATGACAAGCGTTTTTTTGATGGCTTTATCGAGCGGCATGGCTTTCCCTCCTTTCCTCCATCATCGAGAGAAATCGGTCAAAAAGGAAGCCGGTATCATGCGGTCCGCCGCAGGCTTCCGGGTGGAACTGCACCGAAAAGGCATGGAGCGCGGGATAATCGATCCCCTCGCAGGTGCCGTCATTGGCGTTGACATAGCGCAAAATGCCGGTCCTGATGCTTTCTGCCGCGACCGTATACCCGTGATTCTGGCTTGTGATATAGGTTCGCGTACCCACAAGGTCGCGCACCGGCTGGTTCGCGCCGCGGTGCCCGTATTTCAGCTTTTCTGTTCTGGCGCCTTCGGCGAGCGCCAGAAGCTGATGTCCGAGGCAGATGCCGAAAACGGGGATTTTGCCGAGGATGCCGCGCAGCGCCGCGATTTCGGCTGTGTATTCCGCCGGGTCGCCGGGCCCGTTGGAGAGCATAACGCCGTCTGGCGCGCCGGCAAGGAGCTCCGCGGCGCTCGTGCTCGCGGGAACTGCCGTGACAAGGCATCCTCTTCTGCAAAGCTCGCGGATAATATTCGCCTTGGCGCCGTAGTCGACGAGCGTCACGCGAAAGCGCGTGCAGCCGTCCGGCGCGAAAACCTCCGGCTCTCTGCGCGTGACATGCGAGAGCGCGTCCTCGATCCGATATCGGGCAATGGGAGAAAGCTCTGCCGGAATCTCATCCGCTATCATGGCATTCATAACGCCGCGCTCGCGGATTTTCTTTGTCAGGGCCCGCGTATCGAGCCCGCTGATGCCGGGGACGCCGTTCCGTCTTAGAAATTCATCCACCGTGTATTCACAGCGGAAATTGGACGGCGCGTCGCAAAGCTCCCGCACAACATAGCCGGAAACCGCGCATTTGCCCTCGAAATCCTCTTCCGAGACGCCGTAATTCCCGATCAGCGGGAAGGTCTGCATGACAATCTGTCCGTAATAGCTCGGGTCGGTCAGCGTTTCGGTGTAGCCGCACATGCCTGTGGTAAAGACGAGCTCCCCGATGCGGGAGACGTCGGCGCCGACGGCGGCGCCCTCAAAGACGCTGCCGTCCTCTAAAATCAAATAACGCTTTTTCATTTTTATAGGAGCGTTGCCGCCATCACGGCCTTGATGGTGTGCATCCGGTTTTCCGCCTCGTCGAATACGATGGACTGAGGCCCTTCAAATACCTCGTCGGTGACCTCCATGCAGGAAAGCCCGAATTTTTCTCCCATTTCCTTTCCCACCGCCGTGTTCAGGTCGTGGAAGGCGGGCAGACAGTGCATGAAGACCGCGCCCTCTCCCGCATTTTGCATGACGGCGGCGTTCACCTGATAGGGCGAAAGATCGCGGATGCGTTCCTGCCACACGCCGGTCGGCTCTCCCATGGAGACCCACACGTCGGTGTAAATGACGTCAGCGCCTTTTGTCGCTGCAAGCGGATCTTCGGAAAAATGCAGGGTGGCGCCGGTTTCCTTTGCAATGCTCTGACACGTTTCGATAAGCGCCGGAGCGGGGAAATAGGTCCGCGGCGCACAGGCGGTGAACTGCATCCCCATCTTGGCGCAGCCGACCATGAGGGAATTGCCCATGTTGTATCGCGCGTCGCCCATGTAGACGAGCTTTGTGCCGCGCAGGCGGCCGAAGTGCTCGCGAATGGTCAGAAAATCCGCCAAAATCTGTGTCGGATGGAATTCGTTTGTCAGCCCGTTCCAGACCGGGACGCCGGCGTATTCGGCGAGCTGCTCTACGATTTCCTGTCCGTATCCGCGGTATTCGATGCCGTCGTAGAGGCGGCCGAGCACGCGCGCCGTATCGGCAATGCTTTCCTTTTTGCCGATTTGCGAGCCGGTGGGATCAAGATAGGTGGTATTCATGCCGAGGTCGTGCGCCGCTACCTCGAAGCTGCACCGCGTGCGCGTACTGGTCTTTTCAAAAATCAGCGCAATGTTTTTCCCCGCGCAAAGAGCATGAGGGATGCCCGCTTTTTTCTTGGCTTTGAACTGCGCCGCAAGATCCAGAAGTCCCGTGATTTCCTCCGGCGTGAAGTCGAGCAGCTTTAAGAAAGATTTTCCCTTCAGATGTAGGCTCATTTTTGTTCTCCCTTCTCCGGCATTACCGGGCGCACGCCGCCTTGATGACGGCGACTGCTTTTTCGAGCAGCTCTTTCGGTATGTTCAGCGGCGGCAGCAGCCGGACTCTGTCCTTTGCCTTGATGACGAGCACGCCGTCCTCGCGGCACAGATCGATGACCTCTCCCGCCGGCTTTTCCGGCAGGATGCCGATCATAAGACCCATGCCCGTGACGCTCCGGATGCCGGGCGCGCCGCGAAGCGCGTCGAAGACGCAGGCGGATTTTTCCCTTACCTCTTCCAGAAGAGCATCATCTATGCGGGAGAGGATGTTGTACGCGCCCGCGCAGACGGCGGGATTGCCGCCGAAGGTGGAGCCGTGCGATCCCTGCGTGAGGGTATCCTTGACCTTTTCACCGAGCAGGCAGGCGCCGATGGGAAGCCCGCCGCCCAGTCCCTTGGCAGTGGTGACAATGTCTGGGGTAATTCCATAATTCATATAGGCGTATAGTTTTCCCGTGCGTCCGTTTCCGGTCTGAACCTCGTCCGCCATCAGCAGGATGTCGTTGTCCGCCGCGATCTCGGCAAGTCCCGTGACGAACTCCTTTTCCAGCGGCATGACGCCGCCCTCACCCTGTACCGGCTCGAACAGGATGCCCGCAATTTTGTGGTTCCTGACAAGCTCCCGCACGCTGTCAAGGTCGTTCGGCTCGGCATAGACAAAGCCTTCGGTCAGCGGCGTGAAATCCTTGTGGAAAACATCCTGTCCCGTTGCGGCAAGCGTGGTGATGGTGCGGCCGTGGAAGCTGTTTTTCAGCGTAATGATGGTATAGGTATCTTTTCCTTTTTTATCGGCGGCGTATTTTCTGGCGGTCTTGATGGCGCATTCGTTCGCCTCGGCGCCGGAATTGCCGAAGAAGACTTTTTTCATGCCGGTGCGCCGGCAGAGAAGCTCCGCGAGCCTTGCGCACGGCTCCGAATAATAAAGATTGGACGTGTGCTGGCATTTTGCAAGCTGTTCTGTGACGGCGGCGACCCATTCCGTGTCCGCATAGCCGAACGTATTGACGGCAATGCCCGCGCCGAGGTCGATGTATTCTTTCCCGTTCTCGTCCACGGCAAGCGCGCCCCTGCCGGATGCGATCTGAACCGGAAAGCGCGCGTATGTGTTTGCGATATAAGCTTCATCGAGCTGTTTGATATTCATGGTATTCTCCTTTCCCGCCGGTAATCAGACGGCGCTTTTGTCTGCGACGACCATGGTGCCCGCGCCCTCATCGGTGAGCGTCTCGATCAAAATCGCGTGCGGAACCCTTCCGTCCATGATGATGACCTTTTTCACGCCGCGGCGGATGGCGTCGATGCTGCATTCCACCTTGGGGATCATGCCGCCGGAGATGACGCCCTCGCGGAAAAGCGTTTCCGCATCCTCGATATCGATCAGAGGGATCAGGGTGGCGGCGTCGTTTTTGTCCCGCAGGATGCCGGCGATATCCGTCATGGCGATGAGGCTTTCCGCTTTCATTGCGCCGGCGATCTGCGCTGCCGCCGTATCGGCGTTGATGTTGTAAACATTTCCGGCCCTGTCGCAGCCTACGGTGGAAATGACAGGGATATATCCCTTTTCCAGAAGGTCGGTGACAGGCTCCACGTTGACCCCCGTGATTTTTCCGACGAAGCCGAGCCGCTCGTCCTTGACCTCGGCTTCGATCATATGTCCGTCGATGCCGGAGAGTCCCATCGCTTTGCCGCCCTTCATTTCGAGCAGGTTGACGAGGCTTTTATTGATTTTTCCGGCGAGGACCATTTGGACGATCTCCACGGTCTCGCGGTCTGTGACGCGCAGGCCGTCGACAAATTCGGATTTTTTGCCGGTTTTCGCCAGCATTTCCGTGATTTCGGGCCCGCCTCCGTGTACGAGGACGATCTTGACGCCGATAAGGGACATGAGCACGATGTCGTCCATGACCTGCTGCTTTAGATCCTCGCTTGTCATCGCGTTCCCGCCGTATTTGACGACAACGATCTTTCCATTGTATTTTTTGATGTAAGGCAGCGCCTGCGTCAGAATTTCAGCGCGCTGGGAATTGGTGAGATTGGGTGCCATTGTGTCTCCTTTATGTGCGGTAGTCGCCGTTGATTTTTACATAGTCGTAGCTGAGGTCGCAGCCCCATGCAGTAGCGGCGCCGGTCCCGCTTCCAAGATCGATGAGGATCTCGATTTCCTTTTCCGTAAGGACCTCTTTTGCCTTTTCTTCGGAAAAAATGACGCCGGCTCCCCCCTCGCATACGACGACCTCTCCCGCGGCGGAACGGAAGGATACCTTGACATGATTGGGGTCGATGTCCGCGCCGCTGTAGCCGAGCGCGCAAAGGATGCGTCCCCAGTTGGCGTCTGCGCCGAACATCGCCGCCTTGACAAGGGACGAGCAGATGACGCTTTTCGCCGCCGTTTTTGCCGCCGTATCCGATATCGCGCCGGTCACGCGGCATTCGAGCAGCTTTGTCGCACCCTCGCCGTCACCGGCGATTTTGCGGCAAAGATATACCGTTACGGTGTTGAGTGCCTTCATAAAAATCTGAAAATCCTCGCCGTCCGAGACGATCTCCGGATTTTCCGCCATGCCGTTCGCAAGGATGGCGACCATGTCGTTGGTGGAGGTGTCTCCGTCCACGCTGACCATGTGAAAGGTGCTCTGGATATCGGTCGAGAGCGCCTTTTTCAGCATTTCTGCGGAAATGGCGGCGTCCGTTGTGAGAAAGACGAGCATCGTCGCCATGTTCGGATGGATCATGCCGGAACCCTTGGCGATGCCGCCGACGGTACAGGTTTTGCCGCCGATCTCAAAGGAGACGGCGATCTCCTTTTTGACGGTGTCGGTCGTCATGATGCCCTCGGCGGCATCGGCGCTGCCGTTTCCGAGCCCCGCGGCAAGCGCTGCCATGCCGTCTTTTATCGGCGTGATGTCGAGCGGCTGTCCGATGACGCCGGTCGAGGCGACGATGACGTCGCAGGCGGGGATGCCGGTTTCCTTTTCCACAAGTGTGCATACCGCCTCTGCGACCTCGACGCCGTTCGCGTTGCAGGTGTTGGCGTTCCCGCTGTTGCAGATGACCGCCTGTGCGAATCCGTCGGCAAGATGGGACTTGGTCACGGTAAGGGGCGCGCCCTTGACAAGGTTGGTGGTATAGACCGCCGCCGCGTGAGCCCGACGCTCGCTGACGATGAGAGAGAGGTCCTTTTTCTGCTTATTTTTGCGGATCCCGCAGTGGATTCCGTTTGCCGTAAAGCCCTTTGCGGCGCAGACGCCGCCAGAAACTGTTTTCATATGACTTGCTCCGATTGCCGGTATGCTCCGGCTTTCCTTTTATATAGATTACCGCATATTCGCGGCGTTTTTGGAGGTCCGATGGCGCCTTGCCCTGTCATAGGACGGAGCAGGGGGCCAAAAAAGCTGACCTTGGTGTTTGTGGGGAATCTTGTCTCCGACAAGTGCAGAAAGACCCCGCCGACGCGGCGACGGGAATTTTCTTCTTTGGATTACAGGAGAAGCCCTGTCGTTTTATCAGCGCCCATGACGAGGTTCAGACATTCCACAGCGGCGCCCGAGGCGCCTTTGCCAAGGTTATCGTATCTTGCGGCAAGCAGGATGCGTTCATCGTTCCCGAGCACGGAAATCTCCATTCCATCCCGGCCCGAAAGTGCCGCCGCAGAGAGAAATCCCCCCTCGTCCGGCGCTTCTCTGTACCGAACGATGGGGCCGGTGTAGAGCTGCTGATAAATTTTTCGGATATCCGCGGCATTCCCTGCGATCTCTTCTCGGAAGAGCGGGACCGTCACGACCATCCCGCTGTAAAAATTCGATACGATCGGACAGAAGACAGGCGCTGTCTCAAGCCCCGTTACCGCCTTCATTTCGCGGAGATGCTTGTGCTCCTGCGTGAGCCCGTACTGCCGCGGCGCAAGGAGCAGCGGACTTGGGCCTGCCGCCTCGTATTCCGCAATCATTTTTTTCCCGCCGCCGCTGTATCCGGTCACGGAATGGCAGGTGAGCCGCGCCGAAGAGGGAAGAAGTCCGCACCTGACAAGCGGATGGACAAGCGCGATGAAGCCGCTTGCATGGCAGCCGGGCACGGAAATCTTTGTCGCATGCCGGATTCTTTCCTCAAATTCTGCGGAAAGCTCCGGAAACCCATAGGCAAATTCCGGAGCCGTTCGGTGTGCGCTGGATGCGTCGATGATGATGACGGCGGGGGCTTCGACCATGGCGAGCGCCTCGCGCGCCGCGTCATCCGGCAGGCAGAGAAAGACGATATCGGCGCTGTTTATGGCCTCCCGCCGCGCTTTTTCGTCCTTGCGGCGGTCCTCCGGAAGCGCGAGAAGAGAAATATCGTTTCTGCCTGCGAGCCGCTCCCGGATGCGCAGTCCCGTCGTGCCGGCGCTGCCGTCGATGAAGACCCGCTTCATACCGCCGCCTCCGTTCCGCTAAGAAATCCTGCGACATACCGAAGCTGCGCCGCGACGGAGTCCGGTCCGGTGCCGCCCTCGGAGATCCGTTTTTTCACGCACGTCTCAAGCGCGATCTCCCCGTATAAATCCTCTTCAAACAGGTCGCTGTGCGCCTTATAGGCCGCAAGCGGGAGCGTTTCGAGCGTTTTTCCGCACCGAATACACTCCGCGACGATCTCTCCTGTGATTTTGTAGGCGGTGCGGAAGGGCATCCCTTTTTTCGTCAGGTAATCCGCAAGGTCGGTGGCGCCGATGAAGCCACGCCCCGCCGCCTCACGCATCACATCCTTTTTGACCCGCATGGTGGAGAGCATGGGAGCAAAAACGCAAAGGCAGGCCTTTACGGTGTCAAAGCCGTCGAAGACAGCCTCCTTGTCCTCCTGCATATCCTTGTTATAGGCGAGAGGGAGGCCCTTGAGCATCGTGAGTGTGCCGATAAGGTCGCCGTATACGCGTCCTGTTTTGCCGCGGACAAGCTCCGCCATATCGGAATTTTTCTTCTGCGGCATAATGGAGGATCCGGTCGTGTAGGCGTCGTCGAGCTCCACAAATCCGAACTCCCACGAGCTCCAGAGGATGATCTCCTCGGAAAGGCGGGAGAGGTGCATCATGAGAATCGAGAGGGCGGACAGCAGCTCGACGCAGAAATCGCGGTCGGATACGCCGTCCATGCTGTTGTACGTGACGCCGTCGAACCCGAGCGCCGCCGCCGTCATCCGGCGGTCGATGGGATAGGTGGTCCCTGCGAGCGCGCAGGAGCCGAGCGGAGAACGGTTCATCCGGCGCGCGGCGTCGGCGAGCCTTCCCGCGTCGCGGATGAACATCATGGCGTATGCGAGCAGATGATGAGCAAAGGTGACGGGCTGTGCGCGCTGGAGATGTGTATAGCCCGGCAGAATCGCGTCGGTATTTTCCACCGCCTTGTCATGGATGGCGCGGATGAGGGCCTTCAGGGATTTTATGACGGCTTCCGTTTCCTCCCGTAGGTAAAGGCGCAGGTCGGTCGCTACCTGGTCGTTGCGGGAGCGCGCGGTATGCAGGCGCTTGCCGACCTCGCCGATACGGCGTGTCAGCTCCGCCTCGACAAACATATGGATATCCTCCGCGCCGGGATCGATTTCCAGAGCGCCGGCGTCAAGATCGGCAAGGATCCCCTCCAAGCCCTTCAGGATGGCGTCGGCATCCGCCTCCGAGAGGATGCCGCAGGCGGCGAGCATCGCCGCGTGCGCCATCGAGCCGCGGATATCTTGCTTTGCCATTCTTTTGTCAAAGCGAATGGAGGAATTGAAGTCGTCCGCCGCGCGGTCGAGCTTGCCGGACGCGCGTCCCGCCCACATTTTTTCCATATCGAATCTTCCTTTACTGTTTATTTTTTCGCCTTATTTTTTTCGTTGACCTGTGCCTGCACCTTGATCGGCAGTCCGAAGAGATTGATAAAGCCGGTCGCGTCCGCCTGGTCATAGACGTGGTCCTCGCCGAAGGTGGCGATCTCCTCGGAATAGAGGGAATAGTCGCTCCATGCGCCCGCCTTGATGATGTTGCCCTTGTAGAGCTTGAGCTTTACCTTGCCCGTCACGTTCTCCTGCGTTTTGTCGACAAAGGCGGAAAGTGCTTCACGCAGCGGCGTAAACCACTGTCCGTTGTAAACAAGCTCGGCAAACGTGACAGAAAGCTCCTGCTTCTTGTGCGCGGTCATTTTATCGAGGCAGAGCGTTTCCAGATAATTGTGCGCGAAATAGAGAATAGTGCCGCCGGGTGTTTCGTATACGCCGCGGCACTTCATGCCGACAAGGCGGTTTTCCACGATGTCGAGAAGACCGATGCCGTTCTCGCCGCCGAGCTTATTGAGCGCGAGGATGATTTCCTTGGCGCTCATTTTTTTGCCGTCGAGCGCCGTCGGGATGCCTTTTTCAAATTCGAGTGTGAGATACGTCGGCTTGTCGGGCGCGTCCATCGGAGAGACGCCCATCTCAAGAAAGCCCTTTTTCTCGTACTGCGGCTCGTTGCCCGCATCTTCAAGATCCAGTCCCTCATGGGAGAGGTGCCAGAGGTTTTTATCCTTGGAATAATTGGTTTCCCGATTGATTTTCAGCGGCACGTGATGCGCTTCGGCGTATTCGATCTCCTCCTCACGGGATTTGATGCTCCATTCGCGCCAAGGGGCGATGATCGGCATATCCGGCGCGAACGCCTTGATGGCGAGCTCGAAGCGGACCTGATCGTTGCCCTTGCCGGTGCAGCCGTGGCAGATGGCGTCCGCGCCCTCCGCCTTGGCGATCTCGACAATGCGCTTGGCGATGACCGGACGCGCGAACGACGTGCCGAGCAGATAATCTTCGTATACGGCGCCCGCTTTCATCGTCGGGATGATGTAGTCATTGACAAACTCATCGGTGAGGTCCTCGATATAGAGCTTGGAGGCGCCGGTCTTGAGCGCTTTCTCCTCCAGTCCCTCCAGCTCGTCGGCCTGACCGACGTTGCCGGATACCGCGATGACCTCGCAGCCCCCGTAATTTTCCTTCAGCCACGGAATAATGATGGAGGTGTCAAGTCCTCCGGAATAGGCGAGCACGACTTTTTTGATGTTTTCTTTATTCATGATGGGATCTCCTTTGTATGAGCAAATTTAATTTTGCATAATTATACATTAAAATGAATAAAAATTCAATAGCTTTTTTCAAATCGGCGCAATTTCATAGAAATAAAACATACTTTTCTTCCTATTTCGGAATAAATTTGTGCATTCTGCTGTGCGATGCCGTAAAAAATAACAGAGAAACATTTCGGCTGTCTCCGGAGAGAGGCGGCCTTTGTTCTCTCCGGCAGGGCGGCATTGGGAAAAGGCGGAGCTTATGCCGCGGACAGCGCTTCTTCCTTCATAAAATAGAAGATGGGACTCTTTTCTGCGTGCAGGAGAGGCAGCGGATCCTGTATATTTTTCAAAGAATTTTATCGGGTATGCTTGACAGCGGCGATACGATGTGATAAAATGGCCACAATATACCTATGATAAAAGCAACTCAAGATAGAGGCGCAGCGCGCAAAGAGTAGCTTCCTCGGATAAGGAGATCGTCATCCGGCGGGGGAGGGAAAGGGGCCGCTGCCGAAAGCGTGCGCGGACGGTGGCGCACCGCTTGGTTTGGCAGATAAGATCTGTCCGACTGTCGTTTTGGCGGAGAGCTATCGGGATTGCGGCGCGAAATGGCTTCGCGGATGCGTTTTCGATGGCTGATAACTTGGTTTATCGGCTTATTTTTTTGGAAAGAAAAGATTTTCTCGCGCATTTCCTGAACCTGCATAGGATAACATCGGAATCGGATAAAGGAGGGCATAGTATATGAAAAAGGAAATTTTCAGAGGGGCGGCGACCGCGCTTATCACGCCGTTCCGAGACGGGGCGGTGGACTACGAGGCGTTCGGCGCCATTCTCGATTTTCAGCTTGACGCCGGGATCTCCGCGCTTGTCGTCTGTGGGACGACGGGCGAGGCTTCGACCATGACGGAACGGGAGCAGATCGACACCGTCGCCTTTGCGGTGCGGCGTGTATCGGGACGTGTGCCGGTCATCGCCGGTGCGGGAAGCAACAATACGGCGCATGCCATTGAGCTTTCGAGGGAGTGCTGCCGCGTCGGCGCGGACGCGCTTCTTGTCGTCACGCCGTATTATAACAAAACCTCGCAGAAGGGGCTTGTCCGCATGTATACGGAAATCGCGGATTCGGCGGAAAAGCCGCTGATCCTCTATAACGTCCCGTCCCGCACGGGGGTAAATATCGAGCCGTCCACGTATGCCGCGCTTGCGGATCATCCGAATATCGCGGGCATCAAGGAGGCGGGCGGGAATTTTTCCAAAATCGCCGAGACGGTGTCGCTGGTCGGAGACAAGCTCGCGCTTTACAGCGGGAACGACGACCAGACGGTCCCGATGCTCGCCCTCGGCGCTTCGGGCGTGATCTCCGTGCTTTCCAATGTTCTGCCTGCCGAGACCGAGCGGATGTGCCGGCTTTTCTTCGAGGGGGACGTGAAGGAGAGCGCGCGCATGCAGTGCGGCCTTATCCCGCTTATCTCGGCGCTTTTCTCGGATGTCAATCCAATTCCGGTAAAGGAAGCCATGGCGATGCTCGGATACTGTACACCACAGATGCGGCTGCCGCTTGTGGCGCTTGACGAGGGGAAACGGAAGGCTCTGCGGGATAGGCTGAAGGAGGCGGGCCTGCATCCTGTAAATTAAGTAATATAAGGGAAGAGGAGGGCGGACGGCATTCCGTCCGCGAGGAGGATAAAAATGAAGGTGATATTAAACGGGGCGCGAGGAAAAATGGGCTCCGAGATATGGAAGATGCTGGAGGAAGGAAAGCGCGGCATGGAGATCGCGGCGGGGATCGACCCCGCCGCGGACGGCTCCGACCCGCGGATTTTGAAAAGCTTCTCCGATTACCGGGGCAAGGCGGACGTCATCATCGATTTTTCTCATCACGCCTGCACGGCGGCGCTGATGGACTTTGCGGAGGGGCAGGGACTTCCGTGCGTCGTTGCAACGACGGGGCAGACCGGACCGGAGCTTGAACGCATCCACGCGGCGGCAGAAAGGATCCCGATTTTTCGTTCGGCAAATATGTCGCTCGGCGTGGCGCTGCTTGCGGATTTTGCCAGACGCGCGGCGGCGCTTCTGCCGGATACGGATATTGAAATCGTCGAGAAGCATCATAACACCAAGCTCGACGCGCCGAGCGGTACGGCGCTGATGCTGGCAAATGAAATCAAAAAATCGAGGGCGGACGCTTGCTTTGTGTGCGGCAGATACGGGCAGAAGCTTCGCTCGAAGAACGAAATCGGCATCCATGCCCTGCGTATGGGAGGCGTCATCGGGGAGCATGAGGTTATCCTCGCCGGCGCGACGGAGACGCTTTCTCTGAAGCATGAGGCGCACAGCCGCGTGCTGTTCGCGGACGGCGCGCTTGCCGCGGCGGAATTTATCGCGGGCTGTCCGGCGGGGCTTTACGATATGCACGATCTCATCGAAAAGCAGACGGGTGCTGGAAAAGAGGGGCCCTTATGCTGATTCCCTTTACAAAAATGCACGGGTGCGGCAACGACTATATTTATGTGAACTGCTTTGAGGGAGAGCCGCAAAATCCCGGCGCGATCTCCGCCGCGATGTCGCCGCGCCACTTTTCCGTCGGCGCAGACGGGCTCGTTCTGATTTGCCGCTCGGATGCGGCAGACGCCAAAATGCGGATGTTCAATCTCGACGGCAGCGAGGGGAAGATGTGCGGCAACGCCATCCGCTGCGTCGGAAAATATCTCTATGACAACAAAATGACGGAGAAAACGGAGCTTTCCATCGAGACGCTGAGCGGGATCAAGCATCTCTCTCTTTCCGTATCCGGAGGAAAAGTGGAAAGCGTTGCGGTGGATATGGGAAAAGCATCGTTTGCGGCGGCGGAGATCCCGGTCCTTGCGGATACGGAGACCGTCGTGGACGCTCCGGTCGTGATCGGCGGGGAGCCATACCGGATCACGTGCGTTTCCATGGGGAACCCGCATGCGGTGACGTTCGTTCCGGACCCGGACGGCATGGCTCTGGAAAAGACGGGGCCGCTCTTTGAGCATCATCCGATGTTTCCGGAGCGGGTAAACACCGAATTTATACAGGTGATCGACTCCCGTCATCTGAAAATGCGCGTATGGGAGCGCGGAAGCGGCGAGACGTGGGCGTGCGGCACGGGAGCCTGCGCCGCGGTCGCCGCGGCCGTGAAAAACGGATACTGCAAGGCAGGCGAGCCTGTGACCGTGCATCTTCTCGGCGGCGACCTTGTCATTGAGGTGGACAAGGATTTTCGGGTAAAGATGACCGGCGGCGCCGCCAAGGTATATGAAGGGGTATATGAATATGAAGATCAAAATCAATGAAAACTACAAGAATCTGAAAAAGAGCTATCTTTTTTCCGAGATCGCGAAGCGGGTAAAGGCCTACAGCGAGGAAAACCCGTCGGCGAAGATCATCCGGCTCGGCATCGGGGACGTCACGCTTCCGCTCACAAGGTCCGTGACCGAGGCAATGACAAAAGCGGTCGCCGAAATGGGGGAACGGGAGACCTTCCACGGCTATGCGCCGGATAACGGATATGATTTTTTGAGAGAAGCGATCTCCCGCCATTACAAGCGGTTTGGGGTCGACATCCCTGTGGAGGAAATTTCCGTTTCGGACGGCGCGAAAAGCGACGTCGGCAACATTACGGAGCTATTCGGGGACAATCCCGTGCTGATTCCGGACCCCGTATATCCGGTTTATTATGACAGCAACGTCATGAGCGGCAGACGGATCTCCTTTATCCGGGCGGACGAGACAAACGGCTTTCTTCCGATGCCGGAGGGCCTCTCCGGAGAGGGCTATATCATCTACCTCTGCTCGCCGAACAACCCGACCGGCGCCGTGTATGACCATGCGAGCCTAAAGCGGTGGGTGGATTTTGCGGTTTCCACCGGATCGCTCATCCTGTACGATTCGGCATATGAAGCCTATATCCACGGGAATTTCCCCCATACGATCTATGAGATCGAGGGCGCGCGCGCGTGTGCGATTGAGATTTGCAGCTTTTCCAAGACGGCGGGCTTCACCGGTACGCGCTGTTCCTGGACGGTCGTGCCCTCGGAGCTTTCGGCGGGCGGCATGTCGCTGCGCGAGATGTGGGAGCGCCGGCAGGCGACCAAGTTCAACGGCGTGCCGTATGTGGTGCAGAGAGGCGCCGAGGCCGCGCTTTCGGATACCGGCTATGCCGAGTGTATGGAGCTTGTGGGCTACTATATGAAAAATGCGGCGCTCATTGCCGGCGTCCTGCGTGAGAAGGGTATCTTCTTCACAGGCGGGACCTCTTCCCCTTATATCTGGATGCGCTGTCCCTCGGGAATGGATTCCTGGTCCTTCTTTGATTCGCTGCTGCATGGGATCCAGGTCGTCGGAACGCCGGGGGCAGGCTTCGGCGAATGCGGTGAGGGCTATTTCCGCCTGACCTCCTTCGGCTCCCGCGAGGCGACAGAGGAAGCGGTGGCGCGGCTTCGCGGCTTCCTTCAATAAAACAATGAGGAGAAAAATATGGTAACGGAACAGCAATTTCTTCATTCCAATCTTGCCGCCGGAGAGGACGGACATCTCTATTTTGCCGGCATGGATACGGTGGCCCTGGCAGAAAAATACGGCACGCCGCTGCTGCTGCTCGACGACAGGCGGATCAGAGAGCGCTGCCGGGAATACAAATCCGCGATGAAGGCCTATTTCGGCGAGACCTCCTATCCGCTTTATGCTTCCAAGGCGCTGAGCTTCAAGGAGATCTACCGGATGATGGCGCAGGAGGAGATGGGGACCGACATCGTTTCCTCCGGAGAGCTGTATACGGCGGTGTCGGCGGGCTTTCCGATGGAGCGGGCCTTTTTCCATGGCAACAACAAAACGGATTTTGATATCGAATATGCCATCCAGAACGGCATTGGCTACTTTATCGTGGACGGCATGGAGGAGCTTTGCCGCATCGACGAGTTTGCGGGAAAGGCGGGCGTGCGGCAGAAGATCCTGCTTCGCATTACCCCCGGCATCGATCCGCATACGCATAGAAAAATCAGCACCGGCGGCGTGGATTCCAAATTCGGCTCCGCCATTGAAACGGGGCTTGCGGCGAGCATCACCGGCGAGGCGCTCTCCCGATCTCATGTCGAGCTTGTCGGCTTCCACTGCCACATCGGTTCGCAGATCTTCGATATCGAGCCCTATACGGACGCGGCGGACATCATGACGGGATTTATCGCCGACATGCGGGACCGGTACGGCTTCGAGGCGAAAATCTTAAATCTCGGAGGCGGCTTCGGCGTTCGGTACGTCGCGTCCGATCCGGAAATCAACATTACGGAAAATATCCGCCGGATCGCCGCGCATGTCAAGCAGAGATGCGCGGAATACGGCATAAGGCTCCCTCAGGTTCTGCTTGAGCCGGGCCGCAGCATCGTTGCCGACGCAGGGATCACGCTCTATACCGTCGGAAGCGTGAAGGAGATCCCCGGCTTCAAGAATTACGTTTCCATCGACGGCGGTATGACGGACAATCCGCGGTATACGCTGTATCAGTCCTCTTATACCGTGCTTGTCGCGGACAAGATCGATGCCCCTGCGGATTTTGAATGCACCGTCGGCGGCAGATGCTGCGAGAGCGGGGACCTCATTCAGGAGCATGTGAAAATCCCGCGCCCGCAGAGAGGCGATATCCTTGCCGTACTTGTGACGGGCGCGTATAACTATTCGATGGCATCCAACTATAACCGCGTGACAAAGCCTCCGATCGTGATCGTACGCGGGGGCAGGGATGTCCTTGCGGTGCGCCGCGAGCGGTTCGAGGACCTTGTCGCCTGTGATCTGTAAGGCGATGGAGCGGGAATACGATACGGAGAAGAAATATGATAGTGACAAAATTCGGCGGAAGCTCTCTTGCGGACTCCGCTCAGTTTAAAAAGGTAAAGGCCATTGTAGAGGCGGATCCCCGCCGCCGGGTCGTCGTAGTTTCGGCGCCGGGAAAGCGGGGCTCGGGCGACAACAAGATCACCGACCTTTTGTATACGCTGGACGGACATCTGCGCTATGGTGTGCCGGACGATAAGCTCTGGGATTCCATCGCCGCACGGTATACGGAGATCGCAGAGTCCCTCGGACTTGACATCGATATCGCGGCAGAGCTTGCCGCCTTCGCAAAAACGCTTGGCAAGGATACCGATCAGAGCTTCCTTGTCAGCCGCGGCGAATATTTCTGCGCGAAGCTGATGAGCGCCTATCTCGGCTTCGCCTTTGTGGATGCGGCGGACGTCATGCGGTTTTCCTTCGACGGAAAGCTGGACCGTAAGGCAAGCGGCGCGCTTGTGCGGGCCGCATTTGAAAAATACGGGAGCATGGTCGTCCCCGGCTTTTACGGAAGCTATCCCAATGGGGATATCCAGCTCTTTTCCCGCGGCGGCTCGGACATTACGGGTTCCTATCTTTCCGAATTTCTGAAGGCCGAAATGTATGAAAACTGGACGGATGTTTCCGGCATTTATTCCGCGGACCCGCGGCTTGCAAAGGATCCGAAGCCGATTGCGAGCATTACCTATAAGGAGTTGCGCGAGCTTTCCTATATGGGAGCGAACGTGCTGCACGAGGAGAGCATCCTTCCGGTCCAGGATCATGGCATTGCCATCAATATCCGCAACACCAACGAGTCGGAAAACCGTGGGACCATTATCACACGCGAGGCCGGCAGCGGGACTCCCGTTACGGGCATCGCCGGAAAGACGGGATTCCTTTCCTTTGTCATCCATAAAAAGCATATGTCGGGGGAGATCGGTTTTCTGCGGCGGGTGCTTTCGGTTTTTGAAAAGTACGGGATCAATATCGAGCATATCCCGACCGGAATGGACGTCATCAGCGTCATTGTATCCGAGGAGCAGGCGGCAAAGCATATGCATGCCATCCTTTCGGAGATCGAGAGCTCTCTCGGCGCGCAGGTGAAGGTGGACAGGAATCTGTCGCTTATCGCCATCGTCGGACGGAATATGGCGGGCCGATATGGGATCAGCGCCTCCGTATTTTCGATTTTTGGAAAAAACGGCATCAATGTCAAGGTGATCGTGCAGTCGCCGGACGAGCTGAATATCATCGTCGGCATCGACGCCGAATTTCATGAAAAGGCAATCGGATGCCTGTACGACGGCCTTTGCCGTGAGGGACTTCTGTGACGGACGGCGGGATGTCCGCATAAAATATGACATCTATACTTATCCCGAATCAAACGGGATCGCAGCTTGCTCAAAAGGAGAAAAGTCATGAAAGAATATAAAGTCGCCATCCTCGGCGCGACGGGCGCCGTAGGACGCGAAATGATCAAAATATTGGAAGAACGGAATTTTCCCGTCGCAGACCTGATCCCGCTTGCCAGCGCAAGAAGCGCGGGCACAAAGCTTTCGTTTCGGGGTGAGGCGCTTCCCGTAAGGGAAGCATGTCCGGATGCCTTTTCCGGTGTGGATCTCGTTCTCGGCGCGGCGCCGAATGCGCTGGCAAAGGAATATGCGCCGCATATCACGGCGGCGGGCGCTGTATTTGTCGACAATTCCAGCGCATTCCGCATGTCGCCCGGCGTGCCGCTTGTGATCCCGGAGATCAATCCGGAGGATGCGCGGCTTCACCGCGGCATCATCGCCAATCCGAACTGCTCGACCATCGTGGCGCTTGTCGCTGTGAATGCCGTCAGAAGGCTTTCCGAGATCTTGTCCATGACGGTCTCCACCTATCAGGCGGTATCGGGCGCCGGCGCGGGCGGTCCCGCCGAGCTTGCCGAGGAGGTCTCGGCGCTTGCGGCCGGAAGGACCGTTTCTCCGTCTGTATTCCCGTATCAGATCGCCTACAATCTGATCCCTCAGATCGGGGATTTTCTCGAAAACGGATATACGGCCGAGGAGATGAAAATGCAGAACGAGGGCAGAAAGATCCTGCATCTGCCGTCTCTGCGCGTCAGCTGTACCTGTGTGCGTGTGCCTGTCGTCAGAAGCCATTCCATTTCGATTTCGCTTGTAACCAAAGAACCGGTGTCTGCCGAGGCGGCGCGCGCGGCGATTGCCGCAGCGCCCGGATGCCTGCTTGTTGATGATCCGGCGCAGAGGAAATATCCGATGCCGCTCGATACGTCCGATCAGGACCTTGTGTATGTGGGACGCATCCGCCGCGATATTGCAAATGAAAACGGGCTGTCCCTTTGGTGCTGCGGCGATCAGGTGCGCAAGGGTGCGGCGACCAATGCCGTCCAGATCGCAGAGCTTTTGACCCATTAAGGCGCAGAACTGTAAAAAAGCCGGCGCGGTGTCCACGCTTGTCCCGCGGCGCCGGAGGAAAAAAGGATGGTGCCCGGCTGCTTTGCCGGCATCCATCCTTTTATCATGAGAATCGAAAAAGTACCGGAAAAGAGAGGCGGTGCGCAGGCCGCAGGTCCTGCGCGCAGGTTCAAAGGAGCTTTCTATGGCAGATGCCTATCGCAGATTTTTAAAAACAGGGATCGATCTTACCTCCCTCGGCGTGATGCGCGGCGAAAGGGAGGAGACCTATTTTTGTACGCCGAAGGGCGCGTCCGTCATCGGATGGGCCGGGGTGGACGGGATCCACTACTGCTTTATCCGCGGGTTTGGGGAAATGGTCTTTGCCGTAAGTCCGATGAACGCGGCTCCCGATTATGTACATCCGCTGGCAAAGGATTTTTCGGACTTTCTGCGGCTGCTGCTCGCCTGCGGGGATGCCGCGGCGCTGGAACAGGCGTGGATGTGGGATGAGGAAGCCTTTGCGAAATTTTTAGAAGAAAATCCGAAAACGGCGGAGCAGGAAAAAACGTGCGCCGAGCTTGCCAAAGCGATGAAGCTTACCGCTATGGAACGGCCGTGGGCGTATATCAAAGATCTGCAGGCTTCCTTTGATTACAGCAAAATTCGGTATACGGAAGATTTTTACGATCCGGAAATGAATCCGGCGGCGGAGGCGGACCTGCCGGATTGGAAGGTCTATTATGACGGAAATTTTTGGGGGAATCACGGAAAAGCGAGGGCCGGCAAGGAGATTCCGCTTGCCAAGCGATTTGATTGGGCGGGCAGAGAATGGCGGATACCGGCGATTTACGCCTGCAGCAGGGGGCTGGTGATCGATTTCTGCATGCGCGCGCAGGCGGAAGCGCTCCATGCTTTTATGGAAAAATGGGAGCTTGGCTGGGAGAACGGGGCCGATAAGCGCCTTACGCGGGAGCAGCAGATGCAAAGGGAGCTGGACAATCCTTTTTGCCTGGATTTTCAGCCCAAGCTTATGCTGGACGGCAGGGAACTGCGGATGTCTCATGGCTGTTCCGTATGCTATTGCCCCAGACTGCCGGATGGCTCGACCGGTGAGAGGGAGGCAGAATGGGCGGTCGAGCATTACGCTTTGGATACCGCTTGCGGATGGACCATTTTTCGATACGCTTTCCCGTGGGGGAGCACGCGCCGTCCTGCGCTGAAGTCCCTTTCACTTACCATGGTACAGCAGCCGGCGTCCCTTCCGGGTCCGCATTTTCGGGCGGACACCTCCGGCAGTACGTTTTCTTTTTCCCATCCGGCAAACGGTGCGGGATATACCCTCACTGTGCGGGAAATAGAGCGTCAGGTTCTGCCGCAGAGCGTATTTGGCTCCGACGAATGGAAATATCCGACGCATTGCTGCACTATGTGCTATACCATCTGTCCTGAAATCCCAAGCGGCAGGCTGACCGTGGAGGACTGCGCCGAAGGCGACCGCCCGATTAAAAAAGAAAAATCAAAGCCGCAGCCTCCCTATGTTCCCGCCGCCGCGGCGGATGCGGGGGTGATCGGCTTTATCGGCGGCGCGGACGGACCTGTGGTGTCCTGTTCCGGCGCAGGCGAAAATGAAAATCAATGCGTCGCCTGCTCTTCTCTTCATTTTTCACCGGCGCAGAGCGTGGAATGGCGCCTGGTGTTTCATGAGAAGCAATGGGAGGATAAGACGGTAAATCTGATCGGATAGGACCTCGGAAAAGTCCGCCGTCCACATTGAAAATCCTTCGGGTGCATGTCAAAGCGGCATGGCGTAAGCCATGCCGCTTTGACAAAGGGACGCTTCTCCGGCACTATTCCAGGAAGGCCGTCACACGGTATCCGGATTGGAGTACGAGGTAGCCGGCGGTAAAGGGACGCATCGCGTTCCAGATACCGGCGCCGAGGAAGCCGTATTCCGGAATGAGAGCGAGCTTTGCCGCCCAGCTTCTCGCGTCCTCGAACCAGACGACATGCGCCCTGCCGTTTTCGGAGTAATAGAAAAACGGTGTCGCCGCCGTCTCGTCGTATTGGATCTCCGCTCCGTGCTGTCTTGCAAGCTCGACTGCCTCGTCATTGCCGACGAGCCTTGCGCGCGTTTCTCCCTGGACATAGGGAAGCGTCCAGTCATAGCCGTAATTGGGAATCCCCATGTAGATTTTGTCCGCCGGTATCTCCGAGACCGCGTAGTCCAGCACGCGGCGCACCGAAGCGAGCGGCGCGACCGCGAGCGGCGGACCGTATGTGTAGCCCCATTCATCGGACTATCGATGATACACACTTCTGAAATATTATACTCGCAGTGTGATATCCAAGGTAAAATCTGTGGTGCCGCGTGTATTCTGTATGGGCGCCGGCTTATATACGATTTTTTCTACCGCAGCTTTTAGCAGATTGTTTTTCGTCTGCGCATCCAAGGTTTCATCCTTGAGGGCGGCGATTGCGTTTTTGAGGCGGATAACAGCGGCAGCATAATCTTTGACTTCGGGCATATTTTCCTTTGCCTCTTTTAATTGCTTTT